>JALYYX010000433.1 GCA_030946075.1 Bacteroidota bacterium
CCATGCAGCTGTAACTCCTTTATGAATAAGATCCGGATTTGTACCGGATGTAGGAATCAATAATTTACTTCCCGGTTGTTGTAATAAAGTTATACCCTCATCAAGTAACGTTAAGCATGTTTGAAAAATAACTGTAGCATCATCATACTTCGGGGTAAAGGTTTTAAAAGAAAATGCCTCACTATAAGGTGCTGCTCCCCATAAATTATGTACCAAATGGAGATCCATTGCCATTAAAACTTTAGCTACACCCTGGTATTGAGTGGCTCCAAAATCTTTTGCCAGTTTCTCCATATCATATATGTCAGTCATATTATCATATAAAGAAGTCCAGGTGCCGCTGGCATCTATTTTATCATATGTATCTGTTGGCGCATCGGGGTTTGGTGATGCTAAATACTGAACATAATATGAAGTAATATTTCCTACTCGATACACATTTAGTGCAACATTTTGAGTTGTTCTGACAAGCAATCCATTAATGGGCGCCGTGGTTGGCGAATTGGGATTAGTATTTACATCAAGAAATTTTTTACAGGATGTAACTGAAAGGAAAACAAGGAAAATAAATATATATCGGATTGATATTTTCATGATGTTTGATTTTAAAAGTTAACATTAATACTGAACAAATAACTGCGCATTGCCGGATAAGAAAAGCCTGTAAAACCATCAGCATTGCTACCTGCACTTGAACTGCTGGTTTCAGGATCAAATCCTGAATATTTTGTCCATAAGATCAGATTATTCCCTGTAAATGTTACAGATGCATTTTTAATGAGATTTGTTCTTAAAAATCTGGTTGGTATTTTATAACTCAAACTTAAGTTCCTCAATCTTGTCCATGATGCATCTTCAACATATGGTTCTGAAACAGTACGATAAATATTTCGATAGTATCCATTGCCATAATCCCTGGGGTCACCAGCAACCTTACCCATTCCTAAATAAACAAGTTGAGTATTTGGGGTGCCATCTGCCAATACCCCATTAAAAACTTTTGAGGTAGTTCTGTCTTCAGTAAATTTTGCAATTCCAAAGGCGGTCATAAAGTTTCCTAACTGGTTATATTTATACTGTCCCTGCTGGGTTTCTAATAAAAATGAAAGGCTTACATTCTTATACCGGAATGTATTACTGAAACCACCCATCCACTTGGGTTGTGAATTACCTAAAAGTCTTTGTGTAAGATCAGGTACAGGAAAGCCGGCATTGCTACCTGTACTTGCAATTACTAAGGGCAGGCCAGACTGAAAGGTTACTTTATCATCAACTTTAGTTCCATAATATCTTTGAAATGTGGTGCCATAAAGATTACCCACAGGAGATCCGGGAACATACTTTATTGTAACACCCGAATTAATATAGCCAAACTGTGAGCCAACAACTATTTCTGTAAGCCCCTCAATTATTTTTACAACTTTGTTGCGGTTACGTGAAAAATTCAATGTAGCATCCCATGAAAAATTATTTGTTCTAATCGGTGTACCATTTAATACAAGTTCAATTCCTTTATTTTCAATCTCTCCTGCATTTGTAATAACGCTTGTAAATCCGGTAGTAGGTGATAAATAAACAGGAATTATCTGGTCACGACTGTTTAATTTATACCAGGTAAAATCAACACCTAAACGGTTTTGAAGAAAGCGTAATTCCGTTCCGAATTCAACTGTTGAAGTGCGTTCGGGTTTTAATAACCTGTCACCCCGTGCATCACCCCTTGTCCATGCAATCTGGCTGGTAGAAGTTATAACGCTGGAGCTATAATAGGAGTTATTTTCGTAAGGGCTTGCATCTTTACCTATTTCAGCATAAGAGGCTCTTAATTTACCATAACTAAACCATTTGGGAACTTTTAAATTATCGGTAAATACATAAGATAAACTTGCAGATGGATAGAAAAAAGAATTGAACTCAGGATCCAAAGTAGATGACCAATCATTTCTTCCAGTTACATTAAAAAATAAAAAATTCTTATAACTAAGTGTAAGATCACCAAATGCGCTCACTATCCTGTAGTCTTCCAAATACTGACTAGAAGAACGGGTTTTTGCGTTATTAATTGACAGTAATGTGGGTATATCCAGATCTGTTCCACCAGATGTTAGTCTGTTATATTTAGTGGCACGAACATCGTTACCTAAACGAAGTACTGTATTAAATTTATTTCCCCATTCTTTTTTAAATGTCCCAATTAAGTTAGATGTAAGTACCCGGTTACTTATGCGATATTCATCTATAAAACCTGTCCCATTATCTGAATAATAAAGTGCCCCTACTATTCCGGTAGGCCCAACACCTGCATGACGCCTGAAGTCAGCAGCATAATCCATTCCCACTTTATAATCAAGATCAAACCACTTTACGGGAGAAAAGGTAAGTGCAACATTTCCAATCAAACGGTTTACATCATCTCTAAATTTATTTACTGAGGTGCCAAAAATTGGATTATCTCTATACCCTTTCATTGTACCATCAGGTTTAATATAATCCCTTACATCTAAACGGGGAGACCAATAAGTTAGCTGTTCATTAAACCTATCCGCATTAACTCTTAATCCGCCGGAATTAATAAAATTTATGGATGAACTTATCTTAAATTTATTGCCAAATTTAAATTGTCCGCCCACACGGGCAGAAATATTTTTATAATCAGAATTTGGTATAGTTCCGTTCTGCTTAAAATATGAAAATGAAGAATTAAAGAGAGCATTTTCTGTTCCACCTGATAAATTCAAACTGGCACGAAATTGATTACCCTGCTTGTAGCCTCTTCCATAATGATTATATAAAAAATCATTTTGAGTTGGATCTATTGCTTTAACTTCCTGCACAGTAGGCCCCCATCCGCTGAATATTGTGGTTGGATCATATTCAGGTACTCTTGAGATAGCTCCTACAAACCCCTGTGAGAATTTATTTTGCACTTCTGGAAATTTATTTACTTCATCAATACCATAAGTGGTGGTAAACTCTATCTTCATTTTACCTGCTTTTGCAGTTTTTGTTGTGATAACTACAACTCCATTAGAACCGGCTTGCCCATACAATGCTGTAGCGGCGCCTCCGCGTAATACAGAAATACTTTCAACATCATCAGGGTTAATATCAGCAGCACGGTTTGATAAGCCACGAAGAGAGCCTGCGCTGGAAACCGTAGTAGTACTATTATCCATTATTATACCGTCAATTACAAATAATGGTTGGTTATCTTTTGAAGGATCCAGTGATTTAATTCCACGAATGATAATTCGTGTTCCTTGTCCCGGTGCACCTCCACCACTATTAATTTGCACACCGGCAACCTGGCCACGTAAAGCATTTACAATATTTGTTTGCTTTGTTTGCAGTAAGGCATCGCCTGAAATTTCCTGTGCAGAATATCCTAAGGATCTTTTTGATCTTTTTATACCAAGTGCGGTATTTATTGTTACTTCTGTAAGCGTAGTATTGCCGGCCAATTCAACAGATAAATTATTTTTGTTTCCAATCTTAATTTCTTGAGATTGAAACCCTACGGAAGAAATAACCAATATCGAATTAGCGCCTGGCACATTAATTGAAAATCTTCCATTTTCATCTGCCGCGGTCCCTGTATTTGTACCCTTGATTGTTACAGATGCTAAAGGAACAGCATCACCTTTTTGATCAGTTATTCGTCCTGTAATTTGACGGGTTTGGCTGAAAACCAGCAGCGGCATGGAAAGTATAAGAACTGTCCATACAAATAGTAATTTTAATTTCATGGAAAAGTTTTAAGAGTTAAATTTGATGGTGGAAATTTACATAAAAAATAAACTACATCTCTAAATAGCAGTAAATATTTATAAATAAATATTTCAAAGGATTGCAGCATACAAAACTTTCTGTAAACATTAATAAGATAGCTACCTTGAGAAATTCAAGAGGTGGCAATAATCCCGATCTTATTAAAACAGCAAAAGATATTATACGCTTTGGTGCGGATGGAATTACTGTTCATCCACGGCCTGATGAAAGGCACATTCGTTATGACGATGTTTTTGAATTAAAAAAAATAATTACTACCGAATTTAATATTGAAGGAAATCCAAAAGAGCAAAAATTTGTTGAGCTTGTTTTGGCAAACAAGCCAACACAGGTCACATTGGTTCCGGACGCTGAAGGACAAATAACTTCAGATCACGGATGGGATACTATTGCCAATAAAAATTATTTAAGCAATATTATTTCTGTTTTTAAAAATGCCGGAATAAGGGTTTCTATTTTTGTTGATGCTGACATTAGAATGGTAGAAGGCGCAAAGGATACAGGCACTGACAGGATTGAATTGTATACAGAAAACTTCGCAAAACAATATGCAGCAGGCAATAAGCAAAAAGCAACTGAACTTTATATTGGTGCTGCAAAAAAGGCAAACGAATTGGGGTTAGGAATTAATGCAGGGCATGATCTTGATCTTCAGAATTTAAAATATTTCTTTCAAAATATTCCTGGACTTTTAGAAGTTTCAATTGGCCATGCTTTAATATGTGATGCTATTTATTTTGGATTGGAGAATGCAGTGCAGTTGTATAAAAGACAATTAATGAACCCCTGAATAATTTGCTGCATAAAGATTTACAAGCACAAGTGAGTGATATAACCTGCCTACCGGCAGGCAGGCGATGACCAATGTGCAAATGCGGCAAAAAAATTTACTTCAAAATAGCGCTGAGCCTGCTCTCCAGCAAACCACCACGAAGGTTTTTTGCAATGATCCTTCCCTGAGGATCTAATAATAAATTTTGAGGGATGCTGGTAATTTTAAATATTGCCGCTACATCATTGCTCCATCCTTTCAGGTCACTTACATGGATCCAGTTGAGGCTGTCCATCTTAATTGCATCCAACCATGCTTTTTTATTTTGATCGAGTGATACGCCCAGCACAGTGAAATTTTTATCCTTAAATTTTTGGTAGGTGGCAACAATATTTGGGTTTTCCTGTCGGCATGGGCGGCACCAGCTTGCCCAAAAATCTATGAGCACATATTTACCACGATAGGCAGAAATATTAATTGGCTTTCCTGCAGTATCAGTTTGAGAAAAATTTACTACAAAAGAACCGATAGGGTTAATTTTTGATTCGGCAATTAACTGATTTACATAATTACCTAAAGCGCTAAACTGAATTGGTGCAGGAATAAGTTTATACAACTCTTCAGTTTTTATTCCATTTTGAGTTGCCTGATAAAAACGGACCAAAGCCAAAGGAGCAACAAATGAAGATGAATTTTTTCTCACAAAATCCTCGCTGATATTTGCCAGTTTATTTATTGCAACGGAATCGTATGGAGCTTCAGGGGAGAGAAATTGCTCATAAGGTTTTATTGCATCAGTATAATTTTTAAACAGAGCATGTGATGGTGAACCGGTTATTACAAGTTTATCAAGATTACTTTTATCGCCTGAAATTTTAATATTGCTGTTATCAAGAAACAAGGGAACTAAAGGAGGAGCATTATTAAATATTATTCCCTTAAAACCCGGCTGCTGCACTTTACCTTTCATAATAAATTTTCCATTGGTGATAGTTGCCTGCTGCTCAGGTGCATTGGTTTGTTCATTTAAAAAAGAAACCGGAGTACCATTCGGAAACCCGCTAACAGTGCCTGTTATAACATATCCGTCAAATACTGGTTCCTGAATTTTAGGTATAGGTTTAGATGATTTTTTTACCTGTGAAAATGCAAGTAAAGGCAATAGAAAAATTAATATAAAAAGCTTTTTCATTCTTATTTTATTGTGGAATGCAATTTACTTTGTTTTATTGTTAGATAAAGGATAAAGAAGAAATTCAATTCAAAATTTTTGCAAGAAATTTCTCTGTTACCTTCTCAATATCATTTGAATTTTGTAAAGCCTGAATGTATGCGCTGCCAATGATTGCACCATTACTGAATTTACATGCCGTTTGAAAAGTGTGTTTGTCTTTAATGCCAAACCCTACCAATACAGGGTTTTTTAAATTCATTTTTTGCAATTTCAAAAAATAGCTTTCCTGATTACCTATTTCTTTATTATTGCCTGTTGTGGAGGAAGAAGAAACGGCATAAATAAATCCTGTACTAAGCTCATCAATCTTTTTTATCCGGTCCTCAGAGGTTTCGGGTGTTACAAGGAAAATAAAATCCAGATCATGTTCATCAAAGTATTTTTTATATTCATTCTCAAATTCATAAATAGGCAGATCGGGTAAAATAATTCCATCTACTCCGGCTTCCTTTGCCTGTTTACAAAATTTTCCAATACCATATTGCATAACAGGATTGAGATAACCCATTAAAATCAATGGCAGATGAAAATTCTTTCTGCAATCTTTCAACTGTGCAAAAAGGTTTTCAATTGTCATTCCATTCATTAACGCCATGCTGCTGCTGGCTTGTATTACAGGCCCATCAGCCAATGGGTCGCTGTAAGGCATTCCAATCTCTACCATATCAGCGCCATGTTTTTGCAAAGCGCTCAAAATTTCTACTGTACTTTCCAGCTTTGGATAGCCTGCAGTGCAATAGACATTAAGAATGTTTTTTGTTTTTCTCTGAAATAAATCTTGAATTCTGCTCATAAAAACTTCATATAAGTTGCCAGATCCTTATCGCCTCTGCCGCTAAGATTTACAACAATAACATCTTCTTTTTTAAATTTAATTTTTCTTAAAGCAAACAAAGCATGTGCAGATTCCAAAGCCGGAATAATCCCTTCTAAGGATGCCAGTTCTTTAGCAGCTTCGACAGACTCCTCATCTGTGGCACTTAAAAATATTCCCCTTCCCGATTTAAATAAATGAGCATGCATGGGGCCGATACCGGGATAATCCAAACCGGCTGAAATGCTATGTGGCTCTACCACCTGTCCATCTGCAGTTTGCATTAAAAGACTTTTACTGCCATGCAAAATACCGGTTGTGCCTAACTGCGTGGTAGCTGCAGAAAAGCCGGAATCAATTCCTTGTCCCGCTGCTTCAATAGCTACTAATTTTACAGATGGCTCATAAAGAAAATGATAAAAAGCACCTGCCGCATTACTGCCCCCACCAACACATGCAAACACATAATCAGGTAATTCATTCCCTGTTTTTTCTTTTAGTTGTTTGCGTATTTCATCGCTTATTACGCTTTGAAAACGGGCTACCATATCGGGATATGGATGCGGACCAACCACACTTCCGATTATATAATGCGTATCTTCGGGATGGTTAATCCAATCTCTGATAGCTTCGTTGGTAGCGTCTTTCAAAGTTTTGCTTCCGCTTTTTGCAGGTATTACTGTTGCACCAAGCATTTTCATTCGTGCAACATTTGGCGCTTGCCTTTCCATATCTTTTTCGCCCATGTAAACAATACACTCCACCCCTTTCAAAGCACAAACAGTTGCAGTTGCTACACCATGTTGGCCGGCACCGGTTTCTGCAATAATTCTTTTCTTACCTAACTTTTCTGCAAGTAAAATCTGCCCAATAGTGTTATTTATTTTATGGGCTCCCGTATGGCAAAGGTCCTCTCTTTTTAGATAAATATTTGTCGCATATTTTTTACTTAATCGTTCTGCATAAAACAAAGGTGTTGGCCTGCCAACATAATCTTTCAACAGCATATCAAATTCTTTTTTAAAACTTGCATCACCCATTACCAGCAAATATTTTTCCTGCAATTCTTTTACATTTGGGTAAAGCATTTCGGGAATGAAGGCACCCCCAAACTCGCCATAGTAGCCATGTTCATTAACACTGTAATTCATTTTATATTTTTTGAAGTAACTGCTTTTATTTGCTCAACAAAATTTTTAACCTGATCCATATTCTTAATTCCCGGCTCAGTTTCAAATTTGCTGTTCAAATCTACGGCGTAAAAAAAGGGATGCTGAAAAGCTTTTATTTCCTCTGCATCATCAACACTGATACCACCACTTAAAAAAAATGGCTTATTGATTTTATTGCTTTGCAAAATTTGCCAGTCAAATTTTTCACCGGTGCCGCCGTGGGCATTGTCGTTACCAGTATCAAACAAATAATAATCACAAAATTCTTCATAAGGTTTTATCATCCAGTCAATATTCTGCTCATTCTTTTTATCAATTCTGAACGCTTTTATTACTGTAACATGATTACTAATGTGGTTACAAAATAATGGTGTTTCGTCTCCATGCAACTGTACGGCATCTAAGCCATACAATTCTATCTGCGTCAATATATCTTCCTCAGATGCGTTTACAAAAACGCCAACTTTTTGAATAGAAATGGCTATTTTTTTTACTTCTTCACTTTTTAATTTATCCAAAACATATCTGGGAGAACGGGAGAAATATATTAAGCCTGCATAATCAATTCCTAATTCGTCAAGTTGCTGCAACTGTTCTGCCTTTGTTATTCCGCAAACTTTTATTTTCATTGTTCATTTTTTAGCTGTTCTACAAAAATTTTAAACGATTCTCCCGGATCTTTTTCTTTCATAAATTTCTCTCCCATTAAAAATCCCTTAAACCCATGGTGCTTTAAAAGCCTTATGGTTGCTGCATTATCTATGCCGCTTTCCGAAATTTTTATTATACCCGGAGGAATTTTTTTGCTTAATTCTATGGAACGGTTTATATCAATTGTAAATGTTTTAAGATCACGATTATTTACACCAACAACATCCACATCATCACAAATATGTTCCAGTTCCTCTTCGTTATGAATTTCGAGCAAAACATTTAACCCCATATTTTTTGCTGAAGAAGCAAGTTCTTTTACTTCACTCTTTTTTAAACATGCTGCAATTAATAAGATCACCTCAGCGCCAAATGCTTTTGATTCTATCAGTTGATATTCATCAATTATAAAATCTTTCCGTAATAATGGCACTTCGTTTATTGTAGCAGCAAGCAGATCATTTACTGATCCTCCAAAAAATTCTTCATCCGTTAGAACTGAAAGTGCGCTGGCCCCATATTTTGTATAGGCTGTTGTTACTGCTGCAACCGATACGGTATCATTTATAATTCCTTTAGATGGTGATTGTCTTTTAAATTCAGCAATAATCCCTGACTTATCTTCTCTTAATAAATATTTTTTAAAATCGAGTGATTTGTTTTTAAAGAAAGGCGCGTTCTTTAACGCTGCAATACTTTTACTGCGTTTATTATTTTCAACCTCAAGTTTCTTTTTTGCAATTATTGTTTCAAGAATATTCATTATTACTTCACCAATTTATTTAATGTTTGTAATGCTGCGCCGGATTCTAAACTTTCTACTGCTATTAAATAACACTCTTCATAATTTTTATAATTGCCAATACATTGCAAAGCCATAGCAGCATTGGCTATTACTACTGCATTCTGTGCCCAGGTTCCTTCTCCTTTTAATATTTTTAAAAATATTTTAGCAGCTTCTTCTACAGAATTTCCGCCATGAATATCTGATGCGCTTACAATTCTCTTTCCTAAATATTCCGGAGTTAAAACTTTTTCGCCTTCGTTAGTAATTACCTTAGTATCATTCGTTAAAGAAATTTCATCATAACCATCCAGGCCATGAATAATTGTAAATGCACTGTCGGTTTGCTGCAATAGATAATTATAAATTCTTGCCATCTCTAAGTTAAATACACCTACAAGTTGGTAATCAGGAATAGCAGGGTTAACCATTGGGCCAAGCATATTAAAGAAAGTACGAACACCTAAATTTTTTCTTATGGGAGCTACTATTTTTAAAGCCGGATGAAATAACGGTGCATGTAAGAAACAAATGTTGGCATCTTCAATTTGTCTTTTTAAAACATCATTATCATTTGTGAATTTATAACCCAATTGTTCCATTACATTACTTGATCCGCTGATGGAAGATGCGCCATAGTTACCATGTTTGGCCACTTTATTTCCTGTGCCTGCAACAATAAAACAACTAAGGGTAGAGATATTAAAAGTATTTTTTCCATCGCCTCCTGTACCAACAATATCCAAAACTTTTTCTCCATTAAAATTTACCGGCAGGCATAATTCCATTAATGCATCTCTGAAACCCTGAAGCTCATAAATAGTGATGCTTCGCATAAGAAACACAGTTGTGAAAGATGCAATTTCACTATCGTTATAAACACCTTTGGAAATATTCAACAACACCTCCTTCGCGGCGTTTCTGTCAAGTGTTTTGTGCTCAAATAAATATTGAAGAATTTTTTTCATTATTAATTTTTTAACCAGTTCTTCATAATCTTTTCACCCTCCGGTGTAAGTATACTTTCGGGATGAAACTGAACTCCCAGCACATCATATTTTTTATGTTGCAATGCCATAATGTAATTATTTTCATCTTTTGCGGTAATCTCTAATTCCTCCGGAAAATTTTTATCACTTACAACCCATGAATGATAACGGCCTACTTTAATATTACTTGGCAGATCGTTAAATAATTTGCTGTTTAACAGTTGACAATTTGTTGCTACCCCATGATAAACAGTTGAAAGATTTATTAATGTTCCGCCGAATGCCTCACCAATTGCCTGGTGCCCCAAACACACTCCCAGTATAGATTTCGATGATGCATATTCTCTTATCAACGGCAATAATAATCCTGCTTCATTTGGGATACCAGGACCGGGAGATAAAATTATTTTATCATATTCTCTTATTTTCTCCAAAGTGATTTGATCATTACGAAACACTTCCACTTTATGATGCATTATTTTTTCAACAAGATGCACAAGATTGTAAGTGAATGAATCGTAATTATCAAAAATTAAAATTTTCATAGGTGAACGTTTTCAGCCAGCTCAATAGCTTTTTTTAAGGCATTTAATTTATTGTTCACTTCCTGTAATTCGCTCTCAGGTTTAGATACAGCAACAATGCCTGCACCTGCCTGATAGATTAAAGTATTGCTTTTGCTTAAAAATGTTCTTATCATTATCGCATGGTTACAACTTGCATCAAAACCAATAAAACCAATGCACCCGCCATAATAACTTCTTGGTAAAGATTCATACTCATTTATCAATTGCATCGCTTTATATTTTGGTGCCCCGCTTAAAGTTCCTGCAGGAAAAGTTACTGCCAGCAAATCAAACGGATTCGTTCCTTCTCTTACCTTTCCTGTTACTTCACTAACCAAATGAATAACGTGAGAGTAATATTGAATTTTAGAAAACTGAGAAACCTTTACTTCATCACACATTCTGCTTAGGTCATTTCTTGCAAGGTCAACCAGCATTACATGCTCTGCATTTTCTTTTTCATCCAACAAGAGTTTTTCTGCCAAAGCCTTATCAGTTACATCATCTCCTGTTCTTTTAAAAGTTCCTGCAATAGGATGTACAATTGCTTTATTGTTCTCTATTATTAATTGGCTTTCGGGGCTGCTGCCCATTAATTTATAATCTCCATAATCAAAATAAAATAAGTATGGACTGGGATTAACGCTTCGCAAAGCCCTGTAAACATTAAACTCGTCCCCTGTGAATGATTGATGAAACCTGCGGCTTAATACAATTTGAAATACATCGCCGCGATGACAACTTGCAATTCCTTTTTTTACCATATCAATGTATTCTTCATCAGTTTTGGAGCTGCTTTCTTCACCTTTTATTTTAAAAGGAAATACAGGAACGTCTTTGCTCTTTAACAGCGTTTCAACCATATCAATTTCACTTTCAATTCCATCTATTTTATTTTCACAAATAAATAATTCATCTTTAAAATGATTGATAACAATTACGTATTGATACAAGCGGTATCGCATCAGAGGAATTTCGGGATCCTCTAAATTTCCCCCGGCGGGAGTAACTTGCAAAGCAGTTAATTTAATTGAATCAAAGAATTGTACAGCATCATAAGTTGTATATCCAAATAATCCCTGTGCAATATTTACGGGTTTTTCGACAGCTTTATTTATTTTAAACCGCTGCATAAAATCCCATAGATGATTCGTAACTTTTTTACTATCTATTTGTATTTTTTCAGGAGTTCTTCCGGGTAGTTTAAATTCAATCTCTTTTAAATTAATAATCTCGATACCCGCTATAGCATTTATTCCTATAAAAGAATAACTGTTTTCTCCAGCGTGGAAATCTGTACTTTCTAAAAGTATGGTATCACGAAACCGATCCCGTAACCGCAAATAAATTCCTACCGGTGTATACACATCAGCTAAAAATTTTTTAAAAGAAGTAGTTATTTCTATTTTCTTCATTTTAATAAATTAAAAAACCCCGACATTTTGTGTCGGGGCTTAAATATTTTTGAATCATAATACTAGCAATGCGACACAATCAAAATTGTATTCCACCACCAGCTATATGTATTATTTATTTTCATTTTGTAATGCAAATATGCGACTCAATTTTTATTTAGCCAAATTTTATTATGTTTAGCAAAATAATTTATCATGAATAAGAAATTAATTGTACTGCTGCTAAGCTTTTGTAGTCTTCATCTTTGTGCACAGGATGCAATTGAGTACAAGAAACCCCCAAAAGAAATTTATGACCTCGTAATGGCAAAACCTACTCCTTTAATAAACCTTGATAATTCCGGCAACTGGATGTTAATAATGGAAAGAAGTAGTATGCCATCTGTTGAAGACCTTGCTCAGCCTGAATTACGAATTGCAGGCTTGCGCATCAATCCAAATAATTTTGGGCCCACACGGGCAGCATATATCGTAGATTTTAAATTAAAAAATATAAAAAACGGAATTGAATATTCCGTAAATAATTTGCCGCAAAATTTACAAGCAGGAAATGTAAAATGGAATCCGGATGAAAATAAAATTGCTTTTACAAATGCAACAGCTAAAAATATTGACCTCTATGTAATTGATATAACTACAAAAAAAGCTGCTAAATGGAATAAGAAAAGTGTGAATACCATTATGGGAAATAATTTTGACTGGATGGATAATAATACAATACTATATTCTGCAGTTGGCAAGCCATTAGCAATGGCTCCTTTAAAACCCCTGGCCCCTAAAGGCCCGGTAGTGCAGCAAAATTTAGGGAAGGTTGCTGCAGCAGCTACATACGAGGATCTTATTAAAAACCCCTACGATGAAAAATTATTTGAGTTTTATGCAACTGTTCAGCTAGTTAAAAATAAAAATGGAAATGAAACTCCTGTTGGCTCTCCGGCTATTTATAAAAATGTAACCATATCACCTGATAAAAAATATTTATTGTTAGAAAAAGTGAATAAGCCTTTTTCATATCTGGTTCCTTCCAGAGAATTTCCTGCTACAGTAATAATTACAGATATTAATGGAAAGGAGATTAAAACATTAGCAAATATTCCATCCGGAGAATTAGCACCAACGGGTTTTGATAACGTTCTTAATGCTCCCCGAAATTTTAACTGGAAAGATGATGAGCCTTCTACAGTAATGTGGATAGAGCCTCTGGATAGTGGACTGATAAAGAAAAAAATGGATTATCATGATGCTGCTTACACTCTTGCTGCACCTTTTACATCACGAAAAGAATTGGTAAAAACCAACATGCGTATACGCAATATTTCTCCGGTAAATAATAATATAGTTTTAGTTACCCAGGCGTCGCAGGCAAAGCACAGAGCAAAGATGGAAAAACTAAATCCCCAAACAGGAACAATAGAAACATTGATAGACCGCAGTACTGACGATGCATATAATGATCCCGGAACACCGGTATCTGATAAAAATCAATATGGTAGATATACCGTTAAATTTTTAAATAATTCTGAGATCTGGATGAGAGGAACAGGTTCTTCTCCCAAAGGCGATCTGCCATTTTTATCTTCTTTTGATATTAATACAAAAAAATCTAAAATTTTATGGAGATGCGAAGAACCTTATTATGAAAGCGTTTCAAACGTTTTGGATTTTGATAAAATGATAATTGTTACCAGCAGGCAAAGTCAAACTGATCCGCCGAATTATTATATCCGTGACCTGAAAAATAATTCTCTTAAACCTATAACTAATTTCCCTGATCCCCAACCCGGTCTTCGTGGAATAACAAAACAAAAAATAATGTATAAAAGAAAAGACGGGGTTGATCTTGCAGCCGATCTTTATTTACCAAAAGGATACGATGTAAACAGGGACGGACCATTACCTGTTTTTATGTGGGCCTATCCACGTGAATTTAAAAGTGCTTCAGATGCAGCACAGGTACGGGGAAGCAAATATACTTTTACAAGAGTGAGTTCCGGCTCTGCAGTTTTTTGGGTAACACAAGGTTACGCAATATTAGATAATGCCGAGTTTCCAATTGTTGGCGAAGGAGATAAACAACCTAATGATAATTTTATTGATCAGTTAGAATGGAACGCACAGGCTGCCATTGATAAAGTTGCGGAAATGGGTGTTGGTGACAGAAAGAGAGTTGCTGTTGGCGGACACAGTTACGGTGCTTTTATGACTGTTAATCTTTTAGCACACACTTCTTTATTTAAAGCAGGCATTTCCAGAAGTGGTGCATACAACCGTACACTTACACCTTTTGGGTTTCAAAATGAGGAGAGAACATACTGGCAGGCACCTGATGTATATTTTAAAATGAGCCCCTTTAATTATGCCGATAAAATAAAAACACCCCTGTTAATGATACATGGAGAAGCAGATAATAATTCCGGCACATTCCCTATACAAAGCGAGCGTTTATACAATGCTATAAAAGGTCATGGAGGTATTGTACGATTTGTATTGCTGCCATTTGAATCTCATGGATATACAGCAAAAGAAAATGTTTTGCACATGCTTTGGGAAATGAATGAGTGGCTTAACAAATATGTAAGGCCTAAATAACGGCTTTAACTTTTTTATATAATTCAGTGCAACGTTTGGCATAATATTTCCCTCTAATGGGGTGATATGCAATTGAGAAAACTTTTAACAGGATCATTTTTTTTTATTTCATCATTTGTTACTGCGCAAAAGATTACCAATATTTCTGTAAATCTGTATACTGATAGTTTAAAGAAAGGAACATATAATTATATAAATGTTGATGGACTTTTATCAAACGGAAATTATATTCCGCTTGATAGTGCACAAATTGTTTTTTGGGCCAGTGAGGGAAAATTTTATGGTAATGAGTTATGGATAGAAAAAAACTTTTCTAAAGATAAAATTTTAATTAAAGTATCACTTAAACAGGATGCCAATATCAGTAAAGAATTTACAATGTTCATCAAGAAAAGCCCTGATAATGAAAAATTAAAAACGAATGAGGAATTAATAAAAGAAATGAATGACGCTAAAAAAATAAAAAGAAAATATAGTATTAACTAATTTCCTCCGCAAGAACAAGATGCCCGGTTTATCAGAAAAGATTTGCCGGGCATTTTATTTACGCACTTTTTTTTGCGTCTTCTAAAAACTTAGCGAGGCCAATATCAGTTAGCGGATGTTTTAATAAACCAAGAATAGATTCTAATGGAGAAGTAACAACATCAGCGCCGGCCTCGGCACATTTAATAATATGGTTTGGAGAACGGATGGATGCCGCTAAAATTTCTGACTTATATCCCTGCACCTGGAAAATGTGAGCAAGCTGCTCTATCAGCAGCATTCCGTCCCAGCCGCTATCATCAATTCTGCCAATAAAGGGTGAAATGTAAGCTGCACCGGCTTTTGCGGCAAGTATTGCCTGCCCTGCTGAAAATACCAATGTACAGTTTGTACGAATGCCATTATCAGTAAACCATTTAATTGCTTTTACGCCATCTTTAATCATCGGCACTTTTACAACTATGTTTTTATGGATTGCAGCAAGTTTTTTTCCTTCCTCCACTATCTCATTAAAAGTAGTCGCAATTACTTCAGCACTTATATCACCATTCACCATTTCGCAAATAGTTTTATAATGATTAAAAACGGCTTCCTGCCCTTTAATAC
>JALYYX010000066.1 GCA_030946075.1 Bacteroidota bacterium
AATTTTCACTATTACCTGATTAAAAATTATTGAATATGAAATTAACAGGTTTATTAGCCATCCTATTCCTGTACTCCTGTAATAGTGATGAACAAGCAGTAACTAAATCACAAAATTCTGAAACAACTGTGCCACCGGACACTCATAAGATTGTACTGAATATAAAAACAGATTCTTTAAAAACCAATGAATCAAAACCTGTGGATCAAGTATATGCTAACCAAAGGTTTAAAGATGTAGTGATAAAGCACCTGGGGAATAATAAATTCAGAATTACAGGTAAAGGCCAAATATTTGAAGCTAACTTTAACTGGGTACTTGAAGATGGGCATGAGGAATTACAAAAAGGTTTCACAATGACTGATGCAGGTGCACCTGAGTGGGGCAATTTTGATTTTACGATACATGCTAAAAAGAAAAGGGGAAATTCAACATTACACCTTATAATTTTTGAATCCAGCGCAAAAGACGGTAGCCGCCAACATGAGTTACCTATATTATTATACTAATATTTTCGATGCAATAAATTATTTCCAGGCAACCGCATGTCCACCTGTTATCCGGTATTGAAGGAAATACAAGAAAAAATTTATTCGGACGGTCTATTTTTTCTACTTTACCTCCGCCTTGGTTCATATCCCCACGAAACATATTACAAAGCTTCGGTTCGTGGGGACACGAGGCTACAGTAACCCCAACAATACATCTATCTTTATGATAAAGGTTTCCGGATTATACCCCGTATAGCGCAAGGTTGTTTTCATCTTCCAATAAAAAATAAATTTATGGCGCAAGCGTCCGCTTGTGCCTTATAACACAAGGTTGCATTCATCTTTCATATTAAAAATATGTTCATGGCGCAAGCGTCCGCTCGTGCCTTATAACATTACTTCAACCATCATAAACCAATCATTGCAATTCATTAATTTTTTCGAAACAATTAGTAAGGTAAATCTTGCTCTCAAATTATTCCAATTCTTTTCAAGGCACAAGCGGACGCTTGCGCCAGTAATCATTATACAAATTTGAAGTATGGAAGATTTTTAAATGATGTAGGATAACTCAATCCCCTATTATGGCGCAAGGTTGCCTTCATCTTCCGAATTAAAAATAAGTTCATGGCGCAAGCGTCAGCTTGTGCCTTATAACAAAACATCAACCAGAATAAAGCCGTTCTTCAAAAATTTTTATATCCAAAAAATAAATAAAATCGGTAAATCTTACTCTAAAATAATTGTAACTCTTTCAAGGCACAAGCGGACGCTTGCGCCAGTTACCATTAAAAGAAATCGAAGTATGGCTTTGTAATTATTGGGAACACTTTAAACTATGTAGGATAACTCTATCAAACCTTTCTTGCCATAAAAATTTCCGGCGCTGCTGTATAGCCAGTCTTCAGCCTTCTCTACAAACCCAGCTTCAACAGGATTGTTATGAATGTATGTAAGTTTTTGATGAAACATTTCATCATTCAATATCTGTATCGGCTTATTATGTTGTTGCCAGAATTGCCAGTCATTGTTATTACCATTTCTCTTCCCTGCTCTTTCCATCATCCACAGCATCCATTCTCTTCTGCTTTCAGTAGCATTTTCTGTGATCTGCTTTCTGATTGCAGTTGAGGTATAACTCTTCATATCACGAATAATATCTTCTAATTTATTTTCCGCACTGCTTATTATCATATGCACATGGCTTGGCATAATCACCCATCCGTAAATTTCAAGACCTTTCTTTTCCCGGCAATGTTTCCAACTTTCTATTACAACACTTTTGTATTCTCTTCTTACAAAAACATCAATCCAGTTTACCACTGCAAAACTTATAAAGTATAACTTATCACTATCTCCGAATTTATATTTGCGGCTCATGGGTTACAAATTACATATTCAGGCAACCCTAACAATACATGTATCTTTATGATAAAACCTTCCGGATATTAATACTACTACAAAATGAAAATCACATTTAGCTGCTGCCTGCTTATCGGCGTTTGCTTATCATGTTGCAATTCGAATAACAATACAGCTAAAAAAGAAGTGACTCTTACTGATACAGCAACCACTGACAGCGCTATAAACCACGCGATAAATAAAGAGAGTATAAACTCTTATGTTGCAGATTCTGCTCTGCATATTTATCCCGGTAAAAAAGATACTTCAATAACAATATCAGGAAATCTGAATGGGAATAATCACAACATAAAAATCTATCTGCATATAACCTCCGGTGATACTTTACATGCATTTATAGAACCACTAGAACAGCACGCCAATATCAGGTTAAACCAAATTATTTACCCCGGAGGCAAAGCAGATGGACCATTTGGCAGAGATCAAAAATTTGCATTAAAAAATATGGGGATCTATCAATTAATAATTGGTAATAATCTTATGGCAGAAGGAAAAATAAAAACAGCATTTAATTTGCATTTATCTATTTATTAGATCCTGTTTACATCACCACTTATGGCAAAAGGTTGCCTCCAAAATTGGGTTCGAAACCATCCCAATTCTTTTAAAGCACAGGCACACACTTGCGCCAGTTACTTATACCTGAAGCAAAAAAAAGTTCTGATATAAAATAAATAAATATATGGATGTATCTTTATTTTTATGAGCGAAACCCTTACCGAAAATGCCGTAGAAAAAGAGAGAATAGAATCATTAAAAAAATATGATATTCTTGATACACCGCCTGATGGAAGCTTTGACCGTATAACAAAATTAGCGGCCACACTTTTAGGAGTTCCCATTGCTATTGTTACTTTAGTAGATACTGACAGGATATGGTTTAAATCAAGATATGGCCTGGATGTTCAGCAAATAGGCCGTGATCCCGGGTTATGTGCATCAGCCATTTTATCCAATGAATTTTATGAAGTTGATAATGCACTTACTGATCCCAGGACTTTATCAAATCCCCTGGTAGCAAGTGAATTTGGTTTAAGATTTTATGCAGCGGTACCACTTAAAGTAAAAGATGGCTATAATTTAGGCACACTTTGTATCATTGATAAACATCCCAGAAAATTATCAGAGGCTGAGAAAAAAACCCTGGAATACTTAGCTGATATTTTAATAGATCAACTAGAGTTGAGGCTGGCAGCAAGAACAGCCATTTACCAACAGAACCAGGTATTAAGCATTGCAGCACATGATCTAAAAAATCCTTTGACAACAATATCAGCATGGGCAGACATGGCCAAAAGTGAAAAAAATAATCCTGATGCAGTTGAAAAAATGTGTGATCGTATTAAGGAAGCAGGCTATAAAATGAACCGCCTTGTAAACGATCTTTTAGAATCTGCACGTAAGGAAGCCAGCAAGATTCAATTAATTTTTAAAACAGTGAACTTTGCAAAATTGGTACAGGCAGTTGTAAGCTCAAATGAAATATTGGCCAGTAAAAAAAATATAAAATTGCATTTACAAATACTTGATGAACCTATTATTATGGGTGATGAGAACAGAATAACCGAGATAGCAGATAACCTTATCAACAACAGTATTAAATATTCTCCTTCTGAAAAAAATATTTTCATTACCGTTAATAAAGAAAATGATAATGCCATTTTAATTATCAAAGATGAGGGGCAGGGTTTTATTGAAGAAGATAAAAAAAATATTTACCAGCGTTTTGTAAGATTAAGTGCCAAACCTACGGGAGGCGAAACTTCCACAGGGCTTGGGCTTTCAATAGTAAAATCTTTGGTGGATGCACACAATGGAACAATACATTTTGAAAGTGATGGAAAAGACAAGGGTACAACATTTACTGTAAGTATACCCGTGGCATAACAGCGATAGCTACTTGATAAAATTGTAACCGGCGATTATACAATCTATTTTTAATTTATTTATTAGTTGTTATAAAAAGTATTAGTACATTATTTAAGAAAACAAAACAACTTTAAACCCCACGGCTTTTAAAAAATCTTCGAGCACACTTTTTGCTTTAGTTTCCGCACTCTCAATAATCTTTTTATCAAACGCATCCGCTTTTAATTTTATTCTTGCTTTTATCTTTAGTTCTGTTACTGCTTCCTGCGTCCAGTTACCGTTTTCTTCAAAAGTTTCATAATCGCCGGGATTGATAATTACATCAAGTATTTTAGTTGATGGTAATTGCATCAACACAGTATCTTTTAAAACTTTTACATTTTTATCAGTTAGTAATTTTAAATCAATACCTGCCAGCACCTTGCCTCTTGCAATAATTACAAGATGATCATTCGTTAGCGGTAATTGCGGAAATGTATGTTTAAGGGTGGAATCTACTACCACTTCATCATAAAAAGTAGCAGTTATTATTTGCCCCAATGAGCGTATATCTTTTATTAAAACGGGCGTGTCGTCAATAATAATTTCTTTTGAATTAAAGATATTCCAGGGAGGTAACCATTCCATTTTTTTCAGTATTAAAATGGCAGTAAGAATCACGATAATCCCTACCCAACAGCCGGGGCTTACACTTTTACTTCTTCTCATTTACATTTTTTAATTGATGCCCTTCCTTATAATTAATGATTATGTTTTGATAACCCAATCTTGCTAAAAGATTGTTTACAAACAATGATGTATTTATTTTTGCCTGCTGTAAAATTCCCAAAGAATCAATGCTATTGCGTATCTGTACTTCTGCTTGTGCTGCAAGTTGGTCCCGTTCGGCAGTTTTAAAAGGATCTCTGAACAAACTTATATCCTGAAACTCAACTTTTATTGTTTCTGCAGGTATGCTAATACTTATTACTTTGGGTGGCGGCAATTGCAGCGTAATATTTTTATCATCAACCGTAAAATCTTTTTTAGTTATGTTACTCATATCCACGCCTGCTTTAATATGCGCCTCGCAGCTCATCAATATTTTTCGCTCACCTATTTTAAACCATGTTTTATTATCATTAGCTTTAATAATTTTTGTAACGGTATATTCAACCGTAGCCAGGTCGCTCATTTCCCGTAATGAAAATAATATTTCCTTTTGTGCGTCTTGTCTTTTATTGCAAGCTGAAGCAAATAATAATATCAGCAGAATTTTTTTTACCATTTGTATTAAAAGTTGGGTTTTCAAAGTTATCTCTCTTATTCATTCGGGGTACGGTTTTAGCTGCTCTAACTTAAAATAAAAAATTATGTCTCAAAAAAACAAAAAACAATTTGGAGTATGGATGGATACGCATCATGCTACTGTAGTGGGAAAGTTAGATGCAGAAGCACAGAACTTTAGTGTGCTTGGGCATGCCGAAAATACCGGACCTTCATTTAATACCAGCGAAAAAAATGCCCATAATGATGAAAAAACATTACAGCACAAATTCTTTAAAGAAATATTGCACCACATGCAAAACGCTGAAGAAGTGCATTTAACAGGCACTGGTACCTCGCAGGAACAATTAATGCATTACATGGCAGATACGCCACAGTTTAAAAATACTGTTACAACAGAATGCACTTCAAATAAAATGACTGATGAAAGGCTTGCTGAATTTATTGCCGGAAAATTTAATTAAAATATTTTCCAGAAAGAGAAAGCTGCTTCAAAAATACGAGGCAGCTTTTTTGTTTAGGAGATCATTTTATAAATCCCTTTATCACATCCATCAATCCTCCACCACCATTTTGTTGTTGTTGCTGTTGTGCACCACCGGCAAGGCTTTTTACAATGTCCATTAAACCTCCGCCGCCGCCCTGTCCGCCGCCGGTAAATTGTTTTAGCAAATCACCAATACCTCCGCCGCCTGAGTTTTGTTGTGCTGCAACTTCATCACTTTTACCGCCGGTGATAGAGCCTAATAATTTTTCCAAACTAAATCCTGAATCATTGGGGTCATTTGTTTTGTTTATAAGACTTCCTAATACATTGGGGATAAGAGACCCGGACAAATTGTTGGCCTGGTTACTGTTCAGTCCAAATTTATTCATAAGCTTACCGGCAAAATGCCCCATCATCATAGACACTATAGGATTGCTTAATAAACTTTTTTTATCAGAACTACCGCTTCCGAATAAATTTAAAAGACTTTGCACGCCGCCTCCGGCCACAACATTACGGAGCCCTGAAGCAACAGTGTTTGTTGCTTCAGCAACAACTTCATCGTTATGTTCATTGGGTACGTCAGGATTGTTGACAACAGTTTCTGTTGCATGATTTTTTACCAGATCGAATAATTCTTTTAGCATAATATGTGATTTAATTTAAATATGGAATAAATAAATATGGGAATGTTAGTAACTAACAGACAATTATTGAACCAGTAAAAAAAAGTGGCTTAGTAGTTGCCGCTTTATTAAAAACTGATTAAAAAATTTAAATAAATTAAAATGAAAATTACAAAAATCATTTTCTCTATGTTGCTTATGTCTTCCATGTTTTTTATTGGTTGCGGCCAAAAAGATTCAGACATAAAAGCATCTGTAGAAGAAAAATTAAAAACAAATACTAACATGACTGGCCCCATGACAGTTAGTGTAAATGACGGTGCGGTAACTATCAGCGGAACGTGTAATGATGATGCCTGCAGAGCTAAATGCGAAGAGATGGCTAAAAGCGTTAAAGGTGTAAAATCTGTTGTAAACAATTGTGTAGTGGCAACATCAATGCCTGTACAGGCATCTACAGATGATGCCTTAACTACCGGAGTTCGGGATGCAACAAAAGATCATCCTACAGTTCAGGCTTCGGTAAACAATGGGGTAGTTACATTAACAGGCGAAATAAAAAGAGACCAGCTGCAAAAATTAATGCAGACATTAAACACATTGAAGCCGGTGAAAATTGAAAATAAATTAACCATCAAATAAAAAATATAATTATGGCATTGCAGGAAAAATATAAACAATTAACAGATGCTGCATCAGCAGAAGGTATCAGCAATCTGCAGGTTAGGGAAGAAGGAAATGTTTTACACATTGACGGCGAGGCTCCTTCAGGTGCTGCAAAAGATAAGCTTTGGAATATTTATAACCAGATAGATCCTGACTTTAGAGCAGGCGACGTTGTTATGAATATTGATGTTGCTGCAGGTGCAGGAACAAAAGTAAAAGTAACAACAGATAACAGTAATCTTAATATTCGCAAAGGACCGGGTACTGATCAACCCATTGTGGGGAAAGCGGCACATAATTCCACTGTAACTTTACTCAGCAAAACAAATGACCAGTGGTGGCTGGTAAAAACTGATAAAGGAGAAGAGGGTTATGCTTACGCAGAATATCTAAGCCCTGAATAATTTTCTAATCATTATTGAAAAAAATATAAAAGCTGTTTCAAAAAAAATTGAAGCAGCTTTGTTATTTACAGAATTATGTATTATTTATTAAATGCTTTCTTTAATTCATCAGATAGTATTTCTTTTCTTTAAATACTTACCTACATTAAAGCACATGAAAAAATGCTACCAAATTTTCACTCTCTTTTCCGGATCTATCCACATCGGGTCACCTTTTTTTATGTTGAAGGCTTTATAAAAATCATCTACATCAGAAAAGGGTGCATTTACCCGTAAATACCCCGGAGAATGTACATCGGTCATAACCTGGTTTGCCAATGCTTCATCACGTGTATGGCCGAGCCAGCCTAAGGCATAGCCAAGAAAAAATCTTTGAAGAGGTGATAGTCCATTTATTTTTTTCCCTTCTTTGTATTGTTTTGTTTTTTTAAAAGCATCAAGACCCAAAACAATTCCGCCAAGGTCTGCAATGTTTTCACCTAAGGTTGCTTTACCATTCACATGCAAACTGTCAAGCACTGTTATTGCATTAAATTGCTGTACTAATTTTTCTGCCCGCTGCATAAACTTTGCAGAATCTTCAGGCGTCCACCATGGCTTAAGATTTCCCTGTGCATCAAACTGGCGGCCCTGATCATCAAATCCATGTGTAATTTCATGGCCTATTGTAGAAGCAGCAACATACCCATAAGCCACTGCATCATCCACATCTCTATCCATTATACCAGGTATCATAAACTGTGCAGCAGGCAAAGTAATTTCATTGTTGCTGGGGCTATAGTTTGCATTATATGTTTGCGGCGTCATGTTCCATTCTTTGTGGTTAACAGGCTTACCAAGCTTATGAATATTTTCGAGGTACTGCCATTTGCGACCATTCAAAATATTTTGTGCGTACGAGTTTTTATCAATTTGTAATGAAGAAA
>JALYYX010000069.1 GCA_030946075.1 Bacteroidota bacterium
AATTCATGACAATGATGCTCTTACCAATGATCAACAAAAGAACATGATAAAGGAAGCTAATACTACCCATAAGGTAGAAATGAAAAGCATGAATGTTAATAGAAAGGCCGGGAAGAAATAAAGTAAATTTTTATAGTATTTAATTCAGTCAGGTTATCCGAAAGGGTAACCTTTTTTATAAAATAAATCCCATTAATATTTATTGTTTAAATTATCTTCCACTTTGAAATATCTTCATTATTTTTAAATTATATTTTATAAATCCAATCCCGTACAAATAGCTCTTCGCTATTTACCGACTCTATGATCAGCTGACTGTTACCTAAAACAATTTATGCCTGCTACCAAAAATCTTTTTTGTAAAATTACTTTTGCAATTATTTTATTTACAGCATTTAATGCTTCCGCACAATCTAAAAAAAGGAAGTTAATAAATAATGCGGTTCATACCACATCCGTAAATAATCCCTATACATATATTATCACCGGCAGTACACAAAATACTTTTGGTTACAATATTCTTGATCATGGTAAGGTAATAATCCGTCAGCCTAACATACCGGCAGTACCGGGTAATAAAAGTTTTACAAGTAAGCATGATGCAGAAAGAACTGCTCAACTTGCCATTATAAAGATTTCCCATGGAATAATGCCACCAACAATTTCAATACATGAACTTGACAGCATGCACATAAATATTAATAACAAAAAATAAAATCAAATGAAGCAGCATCAGCTGCTGAGAACCGCTTTAGCATTGTGTTTACAAAGAGTACTTTGTTTAATTTAAACACTTTCCCTTCAATTGTTGTTTATCCCAACCCGGTACAAAACGGAATGGTAACACTACAGATGAACAATATGCCTAAGGGTGTTTATATGATAAGACTTGTAAATAGTTCTGGGCAAACTGTTGTAAGCAAACAGATAAATCATGCAGAAGGAACAAGCACCGAAACACTTGGCGTAAACAAAGTAAAAGGCAGTTACCTGTTAGAAGTCACAAAACCTGATAACACTAAACAAACAAATAAATTAATCATTAACTAATTCAATAAAACAATCAATATGAAACAAAATATAAACCTGATCATGATGCCTGTGGTATTGATGATCGTATTTATTTGCCTTCCCTCTTTGTTACATGCACAGGGTGGCCCTGGTGGTGACCCTGATGCTGTACCTGTTGATGGCGGACTTTCAATTCTTGCTGCTGCAGGTGTTGCATATAGTGTAAAAAAAATAAAAGAACACAGAAAGAAAAAGCAGGAAAATATTTAAGTTGTTGCTTTCAATAAAAGGGTTACTAATTAGTAACTCTTTTTATTTTAGGAGTGTCGTAAAAATAAGATGTAATAAAAAAGGCGTAACGAAATGCTACGCCATGATGCTCTTTTTAATTATTTTTATTTATCATCCTTATCATGATCGTCGTCATGATGGTTTTTTGGCTTTTTGGTTTTTGTGGGTTTGGCAGCTTTGGTGTTGTCATCCCTATCATCATCATTACCCTTTACTCTTGTAGTAGTGCCAGGTTTTAAAACACTGTTTGCATTTGCATGGTTTTTACCGTTAGCATTAGCG
Organism: Bacteroidota bacterium; assembly: GCA_030946075.1. Classification (GTDB taxonomy): domain Bacteria; phylum Bacteroidota; class Bacteroidia; order Chitinophagales; family Chitinophagaceae; genus Ginsengibacter. Next base: position 1,585 of record JALYYX010000069.1, read on the forward strand.
TTAGCATTTGCATTAAGAGAGCCATTTATTCTTGCATTCTCACGTGTAATTTTTCCATTAGTGGAAGAAGAAGTTGTAACTGAAGGCATACGTATTTGAGCGTGACTATTGATATGTCCGCCACTTTTGCCTTGTGCAAAAAGTCCGTTACCTGTAAAAAGAACGGCTGCACTTAATAAAATTTTACTGAATGTTTTCATTTGATTAAATTTAATTTTTTTATTAATTTTATTAGATAGCAATCAATAAACAGAATGTAATTGTTTTTTTTGATTTTTATCTTTAATAATAATACCAATACAATGCCATATTGTAAAGTTTTTTATTAATAACTACATTTTTTACAATAACTGCTTATAAGAGGTTAGATAAATTTCGGCTTTTTAAAAATTTTCTTCCATACATCTAAAAAAGTGCCTACTTTGTATTTAATTAATCTTATAAATTTATCATGATGAAAAAAATTAAGTTACTCTTATTTGTTTTATTTGGTATGTATGCATTTGCCGGTGTTAATATGGCTTATAGCTTTTCTATTAATAAACCAATTGCAAATGCTGAATTGCCTTCTGCTGTATTAACGAATATTAAGGTTAGTGATTTTGTAAAGCTTTCAGCAAAAGAATTCAGCGAACTCACAGGCAAAAAAATGAATTTTTTTCAAAAGCTCTCCTTTAAATTTACCAAGATGAGAATGAAACAGGACCTTAAAAAAAATCCTGATCTTAAACTAACTGATTACATGAAGGCTAACGGTACTTTTCAGGTAGATATTCTTTGGCTGGTATTGGGTTCCCTGGTAGGGCTGGGAGTTCTTTTTGCCTACATAACAAAACAGGAACAATACAAAATAACATCAGCATGGATAGGATTTGGCATATTTATTTTATTATTTGTGCTATTCGGACGTTTTTAAATCCTAATTCATTTTTATTAACCCACATTACTGTGGGTTTTTTTATAGCATCATTTTTTGTTTTGTTTAAATTGCAGCCCACCTTTTATCCCTGATGATAATACATTTTTATTTACGCTTCTGTACAAAGTTTGGGCAAACACTGTCTGTTTCTGGAGATATTGAAGTGTTAGGAAATCAGGATAATTCCAAAGCCTTTCCTTTAACTTATTTTAATAATGAATTCTGGTATGGAAAAATGGAGTCGCCTTCAAAACACTTTCCCGAATCAATTAAATATTTTTATTTGCTGCAGGAAAATGATGGTCAGGTATTTTTAGAGGCTGAGAGAGCCAGAACTATTGATCTTACAAATAATACTAAAGAAATAATTTTAATTGATACCTGGAATGATTCATCAAATATTGAAAATGCTTTTTATACAAAGCCATTTCAAAATGTTTTATTACATCCTATAGCAAAAATTCCGAAAATTAAAAGCCCTAAATTTTTTACACATCAATTTAAAGTAAAAGCCCCATTACTGCATCCATATGAATGGGTTTGCGTAACAGGTTCAGGTAACGTTTTTAAAAATTGGGATGTAAAAAAATTATTGCCTTTAAAACCTGATGGGCAGTGGTTTTCAATAAAAATAAATTTAGCAAAAGAAGAATTTCCGGTTGAATATAAATATGGTATATATAATACTAAAAATAAAACCTTTTGGTATGAAGATGGTAGTAACCGTTTGCTAAAAGATAAACCTTTAAAGAAACAATTGGTTGTTCTACATGATGGATTCTTACAATCGGCACAGAAATGGAAAGGTGCTGGTGTTGCCATCCCGGTATTTAGTTTACGAAGCAAAAATGGTTTTGGTACAGGAGAATTTAATGATATAAAATTACTGGTTGACTGGGCACAGCAAACTGGTTTGCAGTTGCTGCAGTTTCTCCCAATTAACGACACTTCATCAACACATACCTCTGCAGATTCATATCCTTATTCGGCTATTTCCGCTTTTGCATTGCATCCGCTTTACGTAAATATTGATGCAGTAGCAGGTAAAAAAAATGCATTTCTTGTTAATGCATTGAATAAAAAGAAAAAGCAATTAAATGAGTTGCCGGAGTTGAATTATGAGGAAGTGATGAAATTTAAACTGTCTGTTTTAAAAGAGTTATACTACGCAGATAAACAGTTTGAACAGGATGCAGATTACCTTGATTTTTTTCTGCATAACCGCCACTGGCTTATACCCTATGCTGCATTTTGTTTTTTAAGAGATAAGTATGAAACGGCTGATTCTACAAAATGGAAAGCGAATAAAACATTTAATGAAGACACAGTTCAAAAATTAGTTTCTCCGCAGCAACCGCATTACGATGAGATTTGTTTTCATTATTTTATTCAATATCATTTGCATTTGCAATTGAAGTCGGCAAGTAAATACGCACATTCAAAAGGTATTATTTTAAAAGGAGACATCCCCATAGGTGTGGGAAAAAATAGTTGCGATGTTTGGGTTGATCCTTTTTTATTTAATTTGAATGAACAGGCAGGTGCACCTCCTGATGATTTTGCAATTAAAGGACAAAATTGGGGATTCCCAACATACAACTGGCGCAACATGCACCAGGATGGATTTGCATGGTGGAAAAATCGTTTTCGCCAAATGAATAATTATTTTGATGCATTCCGGATAGACCATATACTTGGATTCTTTAGAATTTGGAGTATTCCAAAACATGCTGTGGAAGGCATTTTGGGAAGATTTGTTCCTGCAATTCCCATTAACATAACCGAGTTTGATAAGAACAGAATTTGGTTTGACTATAACCGTTTTTGCAAACCGTTCATTTCAGAAAATATCCTGCGAAATGAATTTGTCGATGATACAAAATATGTAAAGGATAGTTTTTTAAATAAAAAAGAAAATGATTTTTACGAGTTGAAGGAAGAGTTTAACACTCAAAAAAAAGTAGATGATTATTTTAAAGAAGAAAGTATAATTGAATCTGATAAAATTAAGGCGGGTTTATTCAATTTGATTAGCAATGTTATTTTAATTGAAGAAGAGGTATCTAATTCTGATGACAATCAGAAACAACAATTTCATTTTAGAATTGCAATGCATCAATCATCTTCTTTTCAACAGCTCGATCCCTATACACAAAAACAATTATCCGATCTCTATAATAATTATTTTTTTCAAAGGCAGGATGTATTATGGAGAAAAGAATCTTTGCAGAAACTTCCACAACTTAAAAATAGCACTGATATGCTTATTTGCGGGGAAGATCTTGGCATGGTGCCCTCTTGCGTACCTCTTGTAATGAAGCAGTTAGGAATATTAAGTTTAGAAATTCAACGCATGCCTAAAGATCCGGCAACAAAGTTTTTCCATCCACGGAATGCCCCTTATCTTTCTGTTGTAATGCCATCAACACACGATATGAGTACCATTCGTGAATGGTGGGAAGAGGATAAAAATACTACGCAACAATTTTATAATTATGAAATGGGGCATTATGGTCCGGCACCTGTTACATGTGAGCCCTGGATATGTAAAGAAATTATTTTGCAGCACTTATATTCTCCTGCTATGTGGAGTATTTTTCAACTGCAGGATGTGCTTGGCATGGATGAAATGTTGCGCAGGCCAGAGCCTGATGAAGAAAGAATTAACATACCTGCAAACCCAAATCATTGCTGGAATTACAGGATGCATATAGATCTGGAAGGTATTATAAAAGAAAAAAAATTTAATCAGCAGTTGAAAAAGTATGTAAACGAAAGCGGAAGAATATGAAAATAAAATACAAAGTTTTTAATCTACTTTTTAAACATCCTTTCACTATATCCAGAGGCACTAAAACGCATCAGCCTACTTTAATTATTGAGCTGGAACACTTTGGGATAAAGGGTTATGGCGAGGCACCTGCAATAAGCTATTACAATATCCCGGTTGAAAAAATGATTGAAGACATTGAGTTAAAAAGATCTTTTATAGAGAAGTTTTCTTTCACCGAACCAGACCGTTTCTGGCATTATTGTCATCATCTTTTTCCAAAAAATTCATTTTTAGTTTGCGCATTGGATATAGCAGGATGGGACTTGTATGGAAAAATGAAAAGAAAGAAACTGTACGAATTATGGGGGTTTGATATTTCGAAAAACCCTCTAACTGATTTTACAATTGGTATTGATACAATTGATGTAATGATTAAAAAAATGAATGAATTTCCATGGCCTATATACAAAATAAAATTAGGGACTGAACATGATATTGAGATTATTACAGAGCTGAGAAAACATACTTCCTCAATTATAAGAATTGATGCTAATGCCGCATGGAAAGCTGATGAAGCACTGGAAAAGATAAATGCTTTTAAAAATTTAGGAGTAGAGTTAATTGAACAACCATTAGCAAAAGATGATTGGGATGGAATGAAATATTTATTTGATAGGTCTCCATTGCCATTATTTGCAGATGAGAGTTGTGTAAGCGAAAATGATGTTGAAAAATGTTATCAGCATTTCCACGGTATAAATATAAAGCTTACTAAATGCAGCGGCATTACGCCTGCCAAAAGAATGATATCAAAAGCAAAAGAATTAAACATGAGGGTTATGGCCGGCAGTATGAATGAAAGTACCGTAGGAACCGCAGCTGTAGCTCATTTGCTGCCCTTGCTTGATTATGTTGACATGGATGGCCCGTTGTTGTTAGCTGAAGATATTGCCACGGGAATTAGTTTTGATTATGGTAAAATTCTTTATTCTGGTGGAAATGGGTTGGGCATTTCAATAGAATCTTTCTGAAATTATTATTTATTTTAAAAAACATTTGCTTAAATAAACTTTCATTCTTTACTTTGCATTTAATGAAACAAATTACTCACATACATCATCATCATTTTACCGAAGGGTAAGCTATGTTGATTTGTATGTGATAAAACATATTCTCAAAAGGGCTTACTGAAAAGTGAGCCCTTCTTCTTTTATTAAAGCCGTTGCTCTTCGGTTTTCCATTAGTGTAGATTTAAGAGTAAGATATTATGCTAAAGATTGCAATACAAAAATCGGGAAGGCTTTATGAAGATTCGATAAACCTTTTAAAAGAATGTGGTATACAATTAAATAATGGCAATAAGCAATTGAAATCCGTTGCTTATAATTTTCCTCTTGAAGTTTATTTTTTAAGAGATGATGATATTCCGCAATATCTCTATGATGGCGTTGCGGATATTGGTATAGTGGGAGAAAATGTTTTGCTGGAAAAAAATAAAGAACTGGAAATAAAGTACAGGCTTGGCTTTGGGAGATGCAGGCTTTCAATTGCCATTCCCAAAAATATGCAATACACGTCAGTAAAAGATCTGCAAGATTTAAAAATTGCTACCAGCTATTCGTCTATTCTTGAAAAATTTCTTGCTAAAAATTCTATTAATGCAGAAATTCATGAAATAAGCGGCTCTGTTGAAATTGCCCCTGGTATTGGTTTGGCAGATGCTATTTGTGATCTCGTAAGTTCCGGAAGTACATTGTTTACAAATGGTTTAAAGGAGGTGGAAGTGATCATGGAGTCAGAAGCAGTGCTTGCCGCAAATAAAAATTTATCACAGGAAAAAATTCAGTGGCTCGATAAATTATTGTTGCGTATAAACGCTGTACATACTGCAAAAAATAACAAGTACATCGTGCTAAACGCACCTACTCACCAATTGAAAAATATTATTAAAATTCTTCCGGGTATGAAAAGCCCGACTATAGTGCCGTTAGCTGAAGAAGGGTGGAGCAGTGTACAAAGTGTTGTTAATGAAAATGAATTTTGGGACATCATTGAAAAGCTAAAGCAATTTGATGCCCAGGGAATATTGGTTATCCCGATTGAAAAAATGATTGTATAAATAATTAATAGAATGAATTTAAAATGAATAGCGCAATTCTTAATCCTTTAAAAAAAGATTGGTCATCAATATTACAGAGACCTGCTGTTGATCTGGCCCATTTACGTGAATTAGTATCAGTAGTTCTCGGTGATATAAAAAAGAATGGAGATGAAGCTGCAAAAAAATATTCATATCAGTTCGATAAAATTATTATAGATGATTTTAAAGTTTCAGAACAGGAGTTTGTTGATGTAGATGATAAAGTTGAAGAAGAATTAAAACTAGCGATTAGCGTTGCAAAAAACAATATAGAAACATTTCATGCGCTGCAAAAAAATAAAGAACTTATTGTGCAAACCATGCCAGGCGTGCTTTGTAAGCGAAAAGCAGTGCCTATAGAAAGTGTAGGTTTGTATATTCCCGGTGGCACTGCACCATTGTTTTCTACATTACTAATGTTGGGTATTCCAGCAGTTTTAGCAGGATGTAAAAATATAATTGTTTGTACACCACCGGATAAATCCGGAAATATTAACCCTGTTATTTTATATGTCGCCAATTTATTAGGATTGAGAAATGTTTTTAAAATTGGAGGCGTGCAGGCAATCGGTGCAATGGCTTATGGAACCGAAACAATTCCAAAAGTGCATAAAATATTCGGTCCCGGAAATCAATATGTAACCTGCGCAAAACAGTTAATAAATATGGAAGGCATTGCCATTGATATGCCTGCAGGCCCGAGTGAAGTAGCCATTTATGCTGATGCCTCATGTATTCCTGCTTTTGTTGCCGCTGATCTTTTAAGTCAGGCTGAGCATGGTGCAGATAGCCAGGTACTATTGGTTGCAGATTCTTTACAAATTATAAAAGAGGTACAAGCAGAAATAAATCTTCAGATTAAGAAATTATCCAGACAAAATATTATTGAGAACGTATTAGCGAACAGCCGCTTTATTGTTATGGAGAACAAAGAAGATGCTTTTGATCTTTTGAATGAATATGCCCCGGAGCATTTAATTATTGCATCAAAAAATGCAGAAGAGTTGTCAAAAAATATTAAAAATGCCGGTAGTGTTTTTTTAGGAAACTATTCTCCCGAAAGTGTGGGTGATTATGCATCGGGTACTAATCACACATTGCCTACAAATGGTGCTGCTAAGGCTTTTAGCGGCGTTTCGTTAGAAAGCTTTATGAAGCATATTACTTTTCAAAATCTTTCCAAAGAAGGGATAAAAAATTTAGCAGGTACCGTTGAAGTAATGGCTGCTGCAGAAGGATTAGATGCACATGCCAATGCAGTAAAAATTCGTTTGAACAAAATAAATAAAGATGAAATTTGAGTTGGAAAAATTAGTAAGGGAAAATATCAAAAATTTAAAACCGTATTCATCAGCAAGGCATGAATTCAGGGGTGAGGCATCTGTTTTTTTAGATGCCAATGAAAACAGTTTTGGCTCTCCATTAAAAGAAAAATTTAACCGGTATCCTGATCCTTTACAATATGCATTGAAAAATAAACTGTCTGCAATTAAAAATGTATCTGCTGAAAATATTTTTATTGGCAATGGCAGCGATGAGGTGATCGATCTTGCAATAAGAATATTTTGC
>JALYYX010000079.1 GCA_030946075.1 Bacteroidota bacterium
TTTGGCGGATATTATTTAAAAGCAAGCGCAGGATTCACTAAGAAAAGATGGACTTCTTACAATAATTATAATTCGTCGCTTGATAATTTTGGTTTTATAACTACAGATAACCAGGCATCAAAGAAACCAGATGGCAGATTGAGCAGATCAATGGATGGGCCACACCACACCGTGTTACTAAATGTATTATCCTCACAAAATACTTTACGTTTAAAAAACTCTTCAATAAAACTAAATGCCGGGCTGCAATCAAATTTACGTTTAGAAAACGAAGGTGGTAACAGAGTAAGTCTTGAAATGTTACTGAGTACTTTTTTGTATAATCTTCAATGGATAAAACCCTTAAATGCAACAACAGAATTTATTATCGGTAACCAAACAATTTTTGAGAATAATACAAATTTCGGATCAAGAAAAATTATCCCTGATGCAAATATGCTGGAATCAGGCGCATCTTTTTTTATTAAAAAAACCCTGGATAGAATTATTATGGAAACAGGAGCAGGCCTGACACTTAGAAATATTCATACGTTTAAGACAGCTGGTGTAAACACACCGGAAAGAGAAATTCATACTTTCAATAAAACTAAACCATCTCTTAATGGTGCCCTGGGGTTTTCGTTAAATCCGAATGAGAATTTGAATCTGAAAATAAATTTCGGCACAGGATTTCGATCAGGCAATCTTGCGGAGTTATCTTCAAACGGATTGCATGAAGGTACACTCAGATGGGAGGTTGGCGATCCAAATTTAAAAATTGAACAAAATATAAATTCAGAAATAGCTGTAAATTATAATGGTACTGATATTTCATTTTCAACAGCAGTATTTTATAATCATTTTAATAATTACATTTTCCTAACAGGTACAGGAGTTCAATATTTAGGGTTTGAGGTGTTCCGGTATAAACAAGCAAATGCCAACCTTTATGGAGGAGAGATTTCTTTCGCTGTTCATCCATCACAACTGAAATGGATTAGGTATCAGTCTGATTTTTCTACAGTAACCGGTAAGCTCTATAATAAAATTTATTTGCCATTTATTCCTGCTAATAAGTTACATAATGAGGTAATTTTTTCCTTGGAAAAAAAGGGGAAATTATTTCCCTTAAGTTTTAATGTAAACACTGACAATATTTTTGCACAAAGGCATCCGGCACAGTTTGAAACACCTACTGCAGCATATACTTTAATAAATTCCGGGGGAAGTTTTGTATTTCATACAAGCGAAAGAGATATTTCTTTTTCAATTGCTGCAAATAATATCCTGAATAAAAATTATTACGATCACTTATCCCGGTTTAAGGAATATGGAATTCATAACATCGGTAGAAATATTTCGCTTAACATTAATTATCCATTTAATTTAAAAACAAAATAACATGAAACAAATATTCAATTTTATCATTTTTGCAATTGCATCTTTTTTTATTTTTTCAATTTCATCATGTAAAAAAGATGCAGGAACATTGCCTGACATATCTTTTAAAACCGGTGCCGGTTATACATCTGCTAACGCCACTGTTGCAAGAAATACAGCATTTAAAGTAGGTATTAATGCTGCCAAAACAGAAAAGGATGATGTGCTGAAAACTTTCAACATAAGTGTTTCCTTTGATGGTGGAACATCTACCACAGTGTATTCAGAAACATTAACTGCAGCGCAGGGAGATAATTATACATATGATTTTAACCGCATTACCCGTAACCAGGCGGGAACGGAAAAATATACATTTACAATAACCAATAGAGATGGATTAATAAATACTATTTCTTTAACGATAACGGTACCTTAAGGAATTAGCTCGCCATTATTGGTTAAAATGCAACTCAAACATTTTAGGCCAGTCTTTACCGGTGATGTATAATTTTTTTGTTGTGCTGTCATAGGCAATTCCATTAAGCACTGCACTTTCATTAAACTTTGCATCCGGTGCGTATTGGTGCAGCAATCCTGAAAGATCCATTCTGCCAACAACATGTCCGTTGGAAGTATCAATTTTTACTATCTCATTTGTGTACCATCTGTTGGCGTAAATGTAGCCGTTAATATATTCCAATTCATTCAGGCTGTCTACCTTGCCCCGATTATCGGCAACAGAAAGTATTTTTAATTCTTTCATAGTATTTTTTTCTTCATCAGGCAATACATAATAAATTTTATCGCTGCCATCGCTAATCATCATACTATTGCCATCATTGGATATGCCCCATCCTTCTAATTTCCACGACAATGTTTTTACCGGGTTTGTAATATCATTGATATTGTAAACAAATACTTTGTTATTCTGCCATGTAAGCTGATAAATTTTATTTTTAAAAATGGTAATGCCTTCGCCAAAAACATCTGCATCGGGAATGGTATATCTTTTTTCTACATTTCCGGTTTTAATATCTACAATTCTTAATGTAGATTGTTTTAATTCTCCGGTGCCTTCATACAGTTTGCCATTATAAAATTCAAGGCCTTGTGTAAATGCATGGGAATCGTGAGGGTACACAGCATCTATGGTGTACATAAGCGGTTGTGGTGCAGGCACATTACTCACGGGTACATCTGGTGTGTCGGATGTTTTATCTTCATTATTACATGCAGCAAATGATGTAATAATTGCTATGGCAAAAATTTTTTTAAGCATATAAAGATTTATGCGTAAAAATAACACAGGAAGGCGATTTTCTACGTTACTGATTTGTAAAAGAAAATAGTAAATATGCTTGCATTCTTCGCTGAATTGTATTTTCTTTGCCCTCAACGCCTCTGTTAACCGGTTGAACACTTTCCCCTAACGTAGTTTTATCCCGTTTATATATTTTATACATAGGTGTATTATTTTCCAACTATCCAAAGACAAACCAAAACTGAAGGAAAATAAAATCTATGTATTGATGGGGAAACTTCTACTACAATTTTACCGCAAAATAAATGTGATTGTATATTGCATTCCTGCAATTTTTTTCTGTACTCCGATTGTGGCCCAGCGCTGTAATACATATCAATATCAAAAAACAGTTTCGGGTAATTCTCAAAATAATTTAATTGCTGCAAAAACTTCATCAATAACAAGAGATACGTTAGCTAATGAAGTGATAACCATCCCTGTAGTAATTCATGTACTGTATAATAAAGCCACTGAAAATATTAGTGACGCTCAAATACTTTCTCAAATAAAGGCTTTGAATAATGATTATAGCAAATTGAATACTGATGCTGCGAATGTGCCTCGTGCATTTGCATCCCTGGCTGCAGATACAAGAATTGCTTTCTGCATTGCCAAGACTGATCCTTCAGGAAAATTAACTACCGGAATTATTCATAAATATACACCTGTACAAAGCTGGACAGCAGACGATGGAATGAAATTTACTGCACAAGGCGGAGATAATGCATGGGATTCAAAACGATATTTAAATATTTGGGTGTGTAATTTATTTGGCAGAAGCCTTGGTTACTCAAGTTTACCCGGCTCACAAACTGATAAAGATGGTGTAGTGATTCAATATGA
>JALYYX010000091.1 GCA_030946075.1 Bacteroidota bacterium
AATTTTAGGAGTCTTCAGGAAAATCAGTTCGGTTTTGTATAGCATAAGGATATATAAAACTATTATTTCTTTTTTTAAAAAAAAATATTTCTTATAGGTATGATTATTTACGAGATACCATAACATAATAAATAAAAAGTACATTACATTTAATAAAATTTTTATCATGAATAAAATAATTGTTTTCGGTTATTTAATTTGTTTAGCGTTTCAAGGGTTCTGCCAGAATAAAATGACGCCTGAGCTTTTGTGGAAACTCGGAAGAGTAAGCGGGCTGGGCATTTCAAAGGATGGAAAAAGTGTTGTGTATTCTGTAGCTACGCCAAGCGTTGCAGAAAATAAAACCCTGCGTGAAACTTTTGTGGTGCCTGTAAGCGGCGGCGCAGCTGTGCAAACATTTAACCAGGACAGTGTGATGAGAAATAAAAATATTTCTCCCAACGGGAAGTATATTATTTACAACAAACCTGTTAAAATAAACAAAGTTACCGGCATTGATCTTTATCCGGAGCTTACAAAATCCAACGCATTTGTTTTTACTGATCTTAATTATCGCCATTGGGATAAATGGAATGACGGAACATTCGACCATGTATTTATAGCCAAACTTGTAAATGGCAAAATAGAAAATGAAAAAGATATAATGCAGGGTGAACCTTACGATTGCCCGCAAAAACCTTTCGGGGGCGATGAAGATTATATCTGGAGTCGGGATAGCAAATATGTTGTGTATGTAAGCAAGAAAAAATTTGGGAAAGAGTATGCCCTAAGTACCAACACTGATCTGTACCGTTACGATGTTGAAACCGGTAAAACAATAAATCTTACAGAAGGAATGATGGGTTATGATATAAATCCTGAATACAATAAACAGGGAACCCTTGCCTGGCTTAGTATGAGGCGTGATGGATTTGAATCTGATAAACAGGATCTCATTGTAATGTTTGGATATAGTAAAATTAATTTAACAGAAGGCCGTGATGATTTGCATGTAGAAGGTTTTAAGTGGAGCGAAGATGGTAAAAAATTATTTTTTTTGGCACCCGTAAAAGCTACTGAGCAATTGTTTGAAGTAACGCTTGGTGGTCCAAGGCCTTCATCAACAATCAGGCAAATAACAAAAGGTGAATTCGCTGTTTCTGCTATTGCAGGCCAGGCCGGCAATACATTAATAGCAACCAAGGTTGATATGAACCATGCACCTGAATTGTATTCCATTGATATTACTTCCGGTGAAATGAAACAGATAACGCATGTAAATGATAATATCTATAATACTATTGGCATGTGCAAAGCTGAAAGAAGATTTGTAAAAACAACAGATAATCAACAAATGCCAACATGGATAATTTATCCCCCGGACTTTGATGCAAATAAAAAATATCCAACATTATTATTTTGTTTGGGAGGCCCGCAAGGCACCACGCCATTGTATTCCTTCCGTTGGAATTTTCAATTGATGGCATCGCAGGGATATATTGTTGTAGCGCCTGACAGGAGAGGAGTGTTTGGTAATGGAACAAAATGGACACAGGATATTAGTAAGAACTGGGGAGGACAGGCAATGAACGATTATCTTTCTGCAATTGATGATATATCAAAAGAAAAATTTGTTGATAAAAACCGCAGAGGCTGCGTGGGCGCAAGCTTTGGCGGCTACTCAGTCTTTATGCTGGAAGCATTGCATAACGGAAGATTTAAAACTTTTATTTCTCACGATGGCGTTTTCGATCTTAAAAGTATGAGCGGCACTACCGAGGAATTATGGTTTACCAATTGGGATATTGGTGGTTATTACTGGGATACAAAGAATAAGGCTGCACAAAAAAGTTTCGAGAAATACTCACCAAGTAATTTTGTTGATAAATGGAATACGCCGATAATGATAGTGCAGGGAGGTATGGACTACAGAGTTCCGATTGAGCAAGGATTACAGGCTTTTCAGGTGGCACAGTTAAAAGGAATAAAAAGTAAACTACTTTATCTGCCAACAGAAAACCATTGGGTGTTAAGCGCACAAAATGCAATGGTATGGCAACATGAATTTTTTAAATGGCTGGATGAAACGCTGAAATAATTTTATTCTATAAGCAAATGAAATATTTCTTTGTTTTATTGTTATTTATTCCTGTAAGTGTTTTTTCTCAGCTTAAATGGCAAAATGTTGATTCACTCTATCAACCTTTGCCTTCTTCCATACACGTGTTTTATACAAATGAAAAAATTGATACAGCCTCTTTTAAAGCATATTATGTAATTGCAGATATTAAAGACAGGCTTTTGAATTTTACCACCGATACTTCTTATAAAAGAAGATTAACTCCTAAACAATTTCATGAAAAAAATGGCAACCCGATTGTGGTAGTTAATTGTGCATTTTTCAGCTTTGATAAAAACAAAAACTTAAACCTTATAATTAAAGATGGAAAATTGGTAGCATACAATTTGGCATCTTTAAAAAACAGTGGTAAAGATTCTGCTGTTCCTAAAATTCCTTTTCGAAGTGCCATAGGGATAACCAAACACAGATACGCAGATGTGGCATGGACGTTCACCGATTCTTCTTTAAAATTTGCCAGAGCTTCTGAAACAGTTGTTACACCAAGAGATGCAACTGAAAAAAATAATGCTGAAAAAAAATGGTACTTAAAAACTTTTAAAAAATGGAAAATGAAAACTGCTGTTGGTGGTGGCCCCGTTCTTTTACAAAACGGAGAAATATTTATTACCAATGAAGAAGAAAGGATGTTTATGGGCAAAGCAATTAACGATAAACATCCGCGTACTGCAATGGGATATACAAAAGATAATAAGCTTATTATTTTAGTTGTGGAGGGAAGAAGTGAATCCGGTGGTGGTGCCACCTTTACGCAGGAAGCACAAATCTTTAAAGACCTCGGTTGCGTGGAAGCATTGAATCTGGATGGCGGCGGTAGCAGTTGTTTATTGATAAATGGTAAAGAAACTATAAAGCCATCTGACAAAGAAGGCGAAAGGCCGGTTCCCGGCGTATTTCTTATCAAAAAAAATAAGTAAGATTTCCATTGGCACGGTTTTTTCCTTATTGAATATAAACCTCCAACACATGAAAACAAAACACCTCGTTCTTAGCTTATTACTCTTTGCATCAGTCTTTTTATTTATGTCTTGTAAAAAAGATAATAATGGTTCATCAACCCTTCAGGTAAGATTAACCGATGCTCCTGCTGCTTACGACAAAGTAAATGTTGACATCAGAGAAGTTAGGGTAAACTTTGCAAATGACTCTACCGGATGGATTTCTCTTGCTACCAATGCAAAAGTTTATAACTTATTGGGATTACAAAACGGAGTTGATACACTTTTGGCAACAGGTACTGTACAAACCGGAACTGTACAGGAGATAAGGCTTATTCTTGGTTCAAATAATACAGTCGTTGTAGGTGGTGTATCTTACCCATTAACCATACCAAGCGGCAGCGAATCTGGTTTAAAAATTAAAGTAAACAAAAAACTAAATGCAACTTTAGAAAGTTTAATTGTTGATTTTGATGCAGCGCTTTCTAT
>JALYYX010000100.1 GCA_030946075.1 Bacteroidota bacterium
CATTTTACCAATTAATACACCAGGGAACACAATTAATTCCCTGCGATTTTATTGCACCGGCAATTTCGCATAATCCAATTGGTGATCATCATAAAATTTTATTATCGAATTTCTTTGCTCAAACGGAGGCGTTGATGTATGGAAAAACTCCGGAAGAATTAAAAGCAGAAAATGTTTCTGAAGAATTAATCCCTTATAAAACTTTCGAAGGTAACCGCCCAACAAATTCTTTCTTATTAAAAGAAATTACCCCGTTTACTTTGGGAGAATTAATTGCTTTGTATGAACATAAAATTTTTGTGCAGGGAATAATCTGGAATATCTACAGCTTTGATCAATGGGGCGTAGAGTTGGGTAAACAATTAGCAAAAAAAATATTACCCGAATTAGAAAATGATACAGAGGTTACTTCGCATGATTCATCAACAAATGGATTAATAAATGCGTATGTGAAATTTTCTGAACTGTAATTTTGAGCTTTTTGGGATTATTGAGATTATAAGGAAATAACTTATAGCATGAATAGAAATTAATAGTTGTAAATTGTAATTGTAAAAATACATCCATGAAATATTTAATTATTACAATTATATTTTGGTTTATAAATGAACGGACTTATGCACAGATTTTAGAAAGCCGGAGTAACTCGGAAATGATTGACAATATAAAATCCGTAAAACCTAAACAGTTAGCAGGATTTAATTTACCTGCAAAATTTTTAAAAGGTACTGAATCAAGAAATGTACATGATACAACAAAAAATAAATATTTACTTCCCACCAAAAAGTATGGAACATTTATTTATGACGGCAAACCATTAAAAGCAACCACCTTACTTTTAAATTTTAATGGAAATATTTCTTCATCACCGATTGAAGGAATTTGGGGAACTACACCTGTAAAGAAACGTACTGTTATAATTGATACCATTAAACCGATAGCTAAACTTTTATACAATACTGATAAAGGAAAAGTGTATGCCTTGCCATTAGATAATATGCGCTGTTTAGTCCCTGATGAAATGTATTCCATGTCACTTAATAAAGTTCGTGAACATTACAAACAATATTATCCTAATACTACCATTCCGAATGCACTTCCCAAATATGAAATTATTCCGGGTAAAATTTTTGAAATAAGAATCACTCCTTCAATTGATATTCATAAATAAAAAATCCTCTAAATTTCTTTAGAGGATCAAAGCAATTAGTTCTGTAAAATCACCACTTATCTACTTCTTCATCATCCTCTTTTATTTCAATTTCAGGTGTTGCTGAAGATGCGATTCCTGTTTCTGATGTGTCAGGCTCTTTTTCTGTAATCTCTTCAGTAGCCTCATTATTTTGTGAAGTTGTATTTTCTGTTGTACCATTATTTTCAGCGCCTTCATAAGGTGTATCATGATTGAATGCATCAAAATCAAAATCAGGCATCAGGTCAGTTTTTACATATTCAATTGATTCGCTAAGTCCTTTTAAAAACTTATTGAAATCTTCTTTATATAAAAATATTTTATGCCTGTCGTAACCATCTTCATTAAATCTTTTCCGGCTTTCGGTAATGGTTAAATAATAGTCATTGCCCCGTGTTGCTCTTACATCAAAGAAATAAGTTCTGCGTTTACCTGCCCTTATCCGTGCACTATAAACACTTTCCATTTTTTTGTCATTATTCTCGTACGCCACTTTATAAAATTTTAAGGTTATTTTTTAATCGTAGCAAAGATAAAATTGTTTTTGAATTGACAAAATTTTGAAGGCGAGCCTATAATTGTTCTGCAGCCTGTTTTTCCCGCTTTTGCTGGTGTTCATACATCTCAGCATACAAGCCGCTTTTAGTCATTAATTCATTATGAGTACCTTCTTCAGCAATAGCTCCCTCTTTCAATAAAATTATTTTATCAAAACTGAATAACGAAAATATGCGATGAGTTATAATAATCGCCGTTTTACTTTTTAAATAACTATATAAGTTACTAATTATCTGATTTTCGGTTTTCGCATCAACAGCGCTGAGGCAATCATCAAAGATCACTATTTGATGATCTTTAATTAATGCTCTTGCGATTGAAATTCGCTGCTTTTGTCCTCCGCTTAATGTTACACCTCTCTCTCCTACCATGGTTTTATAGGTTTCAGGAAATTGTTCAATTTCGCTTTGAATAACAGCATTGGCAGCAGCCCCAACAATTGACTGATGAATAGCATTTGTTGTTGAGAAACTTATATTGTTTTCAACAGTGTCACTAAATAAAAAAACATCCTGCGGAACGTAACTTATTTGTGAACGCAAAGTTTTTAAATCAATTTTTCTTATAGATGTGTCATCATACAATATATCGCCTTGTTGCGGATCATACATTCGCAAAAGCAATTGTGCAATAGTTGATTTTCCCGAACCTGTCTTCCCAATTATAGCAATTTTTTCTCCTTTGTCTATTTTTAAATTAAAATTTTTAATTGCATGTATTCCTGTATGAGGGTAAATAAAATCAACATTTTTAAATTCAATATTTCCTTCCAGATTTTTTTTGTGAGCTTCAATAGTATTTTGAATAGTTGGTTTTGTATGAAGAAATTCATTTATTCTTCGCTGGGAAGTTATGGCTCTTTGAATCATACTGGCTGTCCATCCCAGAGCACTTACAGGGAAAGAAAGTAACAAGATGTACATTACAAATTCTCCAATTACTCCAATGGTAATTTGTCCGTTAATAACATATAATCCTCCAATCAATATCGTAACTAATGTGCTAAGCCCTACCAATAAAGCAATGGAAGGGAAATAGATAGATTCTGTTTTTGCAAGGGAAATTGCATTCTTTCTGTAATCCTCGCTACTCTTTTCAAAAAAACCAAGCATTGCCTTTTCCTGTACAAAAGATTTTATAACTCTAATACCCGAATAAGATTCCTGCGCATTTGTAGTAAGGTCAGAAAGTAAAGATTGTATCCTGTCGCTTTTTCGGTTAATGATTGTATTTACATAGTAAATGGCAAAAGCCAGTACAGGCAAGGGAGATAATACATACAAAGTAAGTTCCTTATTTTCTTTCATCATGTAAAAAACTGAAAACCCAATTGTAGCAGCAAGATTTATTATATACATCACTGCAGGTCCCGTGTACATTCTCACCCGGCTTACATCTTCTGAAATACGGCTCATCAAATCACCTGTGCTGTGTGTTTTATAAAAATTTGTATCAAGCTCCTGGTAGTGAGAAAATATTTCATTCTTTTGATCGTACTCAATATGCCTGCTCATTACAATAATTGTTTGCCGCATAAGAAACATAAAAAAGCCACTTATCAAAGCCAGTACTAATAGAATAATTCCGCAAACAAAAATTTTATTTTTCAGGGTGTATTCAGGCGCCTCAAGTTTATTTATAACTAAATTTTTTACCAGAGGATCATAGTTTGCTTTTGCTGAAGTTGATAATGCAGTATTATTATTTTTTAAAGAATGCTCTACCGTATTTAAAACATACTTGGTAACTTGTGGGGAAAGAATCCTGAAATAGTTAGAGAGAATAATAAAAATAATTCCTAATAGAAAGAGCCATTTATATTTCCAGAAATATTTATTCAGAGATACCAGATGCTTCATCAATACAAAATTACCAAATATATAGAGTATAAAATTTGCTCAAACCAGGATGAAATTAATTTATAAATTATTTTAAAACCTTTCCCAAATGACTAAAGCATGTTTTTATGCAGCGCTTATATTTTTAATTACTGCCTGCAATAATGATAAGCCATCTGCAACGTCAAATCAATCAAGCTCATCCTCTACATCTCCAAAGCTGTTACCTGAGTTACAAACGGGAACAAAAAACAATTTTAGTAAAATTGAAAAGCTGCCCGCTGGCATTGAGAACATTTTTGGCAAGATGCCATCTAAAGAAAATGGCTTTTACAAATTTTCTTTTCCAAGAACAGATTTAAATGTTTCTCTAAACGGAATTAAGATTGACCCACGTTTTGCATTCACCACATGGTTCAGCTTTATGCCACAGGATTCTGCAGGAAGTTCCGGAATGCTGATGGGTGATGTTGTTTTACTTGAATCAGAATTTAAAAACGTATTGAAAAAGCTTGATGAAAAGAGTATTGATATTTCTGCGATCCACAATCATCTTTTAGGAGAGAGCCCTAAGATTATGTATTTACATGTTATGACTATGGGTAATCCGACTGATATTTTTGAAAGATTAAAATCGATATTAGCAGTAACGGCTACGCCATTAAAAGCAAGTTTTACTGATACTGCAACAACAATGGATTGGGGAAAGACCGAAGATACTTTGGGCTATAAAGGAAAGAGGGAAGGAAGTATTTTAAAATT
>JALYYX010000116.1 GCA_030946075.1 Bacteroidota bacterium
ATTATACCGTAACTTCTGCCAAAAAAAGTTTTACTATTTTCGTATAAAGATTATTGGTATTGATTTGCAGCGTATGAATACTATCCTTCTAACAAAAAATAACAATGAAAATTAATAACGAAACCAAAATAGGCATTCTTGCGGTTGTTGGAGTAGCAGTGCTTATAATCGGGTATAATTTTTTAAAGGGTAAAAGCCTTTTTAAAAAACCTAAATATGTTTATGCACGTTTTGAAGATATTCAGGGACTTGGTAAGTCCAACCCTGTTGTAATAAACGGTTTGCAGATTGGTCATGTTGCCGACCTGAATGGCGGAAAAGACCTTAAATCCATATTGGTAACGGTAGAGCTTACGCAGGATGTATTAATACCAAATAATTCACTCGCCGTTATTAATCCAAGTTTGCTAGGCGGTGTATCCCTGGAAGTGAAATTGGGTAATTCAAATAAATATTTAAAACTTGGTGATACATTACTTACAACCCTTAGTGGTGGGGCTTTTGATGAAGCTTTAAAAATGATAAACCCGGTTTTGTACGAAGTTAGAAATGCAGTAAAGTCTCTTGATTCAGTATTGCATATTGTAACAGGTGTTTTTGATCCTGAAACAAAAAATAATATTAAGGGTGTAATTGCAAACTTAAATACGGTAACGGGTTCCTTCACAGTTTCGGCAGCATCGCTGCAAACATTATTAAATACACAAAATGGTGCTTTTGCCAAATCGCTTGACAATGTTAGTACGTTTACAAATAATCTTAATGCAAATAATGGTAAACTAAATACTATTGTGGGCAATGCCGAAAAAATGTCAAATAATTTAGCGGCATTAAATCTTCAGCGAACATTAAATACCGTAGACAGTGCAGCTAATCAGTTGAAAGCCGGAATAGCTAAAATAAACAGTAACAACGGATCAATTGGTTTGTTATTAAATGATACCAAACTTTATGACAACCTTTCTGCTACTAGCAATAAA
The DNA here is from genome assembly GCA_030946075.1 of Bacteroidota bacterium. GTDB lineage: Bacteria > Bacteroidota > Bacteroidia > Chitinophagales > Chitinophagaceae > Ginsengibacter. The sequence goes on from JALYYX010000116.1 coordinate 981, forward strand.
ATAAATATTTTGTTAGATGATATTCGTGTTCACCCAAAAAGGTATCTTACTATTTCCGTGTTCGGAAAAAAAGATAAAGGAGATTATATCACTGCGCCTTTGGTAGATGATACATTAAAAGTTCCTGCAAAAACCAAATGAGAAAGGTTCTGCAATTTTTTTGTTTGATGCTTTTAATTTTTACATCCGGAATTTCTTTTTCACAAATTTCTCCACCACCTACTACAGATACCTTTAGAACAATTCAAATAATTCATGCTGATGTATACAGACAAAAACCAATTGATTCCATCACAAAGGTTGACATACTTGCAGGCCATGTAAACCTGCTGGAAGGAACAACAAAGTTTACCTGCGACAGTGCTATCATTAATAAAAAATTAAACACAGTTGAGGCTTTTGGCAACGTGCATATAAACCAGGCTGACAGTATATTTACTTCTTCACAATATTTAAAATATATAGGTAATGACCGAATGGCTTATCTGAAAAAAAACGTAAAGCTCGCTGATAAAAAAGGTGGCACACTGCTCACGCAGGAACTGGAATACGATCTTAAAACCGGAATTGGCAAATACATTAATGGTGGTAAAGTAATTAATGGAAAAACAATACTTACAAGTAAAGAAGGAACTTATTACGCAGACACAAAAGATGTTATGTTTAAATATAAAGTTGACATGGCCGACCCGAAATATAAAATTAAAGCCGATTCTCTTTTATATAATATGCAATTTGAAAAGGCAACATTTATAGGGCCAACAGTTGTTACAACAAAAGAGGCGACCATATTTACAACTAATGGAACATACGATCTTAAAACCGGTAATGCATTTTTTGGCAGCCGTACATTGGTGAAAGACAGCAGCGGCCGAACTTATCAGGCACTTAACATGGCTGTAGATGAGAAATCCGGCATATCCCAACTGGAGGGAAACGCAGTTGTAAAAGATTCCGCTAATAGTTTTATACTCACAGGAAACGAAATATATTTCAGCAAAAAAAATAATTCGATGCTGGCTACAAAAAAGCCTGTAATGATTTTTTGGCAAAAAAAAGATACGACTTATGTAGCAGGAGACACTTTATTTTCAGGCTTTACAAAAAGAGTTTTTGTTCAGGATATAATTCCGAACAAAGATTCAATAGCAAGATCTATAGGGAATGATTCTGCCAAAAAAAATTTGGCAAAAGTTGATTCATCAGAATTTGAAAAACTTCATAAAACAAAAAAAATTACAACAAATAAAACTGATACTTCTATAAGATATTTTATTGCTTATCACCATGTAAAAATTTTTAATGATTCTCTTCAGAGCGTGTGCGACAGTTTATTTTATTCGGCCGCAGATTCTATATTTCGCCTTTTTCATGAGCCTGTTATGTGGAGTGGCAACAGCCAGGTTACAGGTGATACAATATTTCTCTACACAAAAAATAAAAAAGCAGAACGTGTATATGTTTTTAACAATGGAATGATAGCAAATAAAATAAATGAATCTTTTTATAATCAAATATCCGGAAGAACAATTAATGGATATTTTACAAATGGCGTAATTGATTATATAAGAGCAAAAGGTTCGCCTGCTGAAAGTATTTATTATTTGCAGGATAAAGACAGCGCTTTTACAGGAATGAACCGTGCAGATGGTTCAGTAATTGAGATGTATTTTGTAAAACAGGAATTAAACAAAGGAAAATTAGAAAATGATGTGCATGGCAAATTATACCCTATGCGGCAAATACCAAAAGATCAGAAGTATCTTAAAAATTTTATATGGTTAGATAAGAGACGTCCAAAAAATAAATTAGAATTGTTTGAATAAATGTTTGGTAATTATCTTATGGATTTAAAAGATCATAAAAATTTTATTGATGCTGCGCTGATAAAAAGCATTTACAAACCAAGAAACCCGTTTACGCACAAAGGCGATTACGGGCATGCATGTTTAATTACTGGGAGTGTTGGATTGATGGGAGCTGCGGTATTGGCTACAAATGCATGCCTGCGTGCCGGCGCAGGAAAAATAACTGTATATACTGCTAAGATTGGTTATGAAATTTTACAGATATCTGCACCTGAGGCAATGACCAAAATTGCAGGCGAACAATTTATTTCTTCTGTAAATGATATTGAGAAATTTGATTCATTAGGAATTGGCCCTGGGCTTGGTATTTATAAATCTCATAAAGAGTTATTGCAAAACATATTCTTAACTTTTAAAAAACCTGTTGTTGTTGATGCAGATGCACTTAATATCCTTTCTCAAAATAAAGAACTTTTAAAATTGCTGCCACAAGGCTCTATTCTAACGCCCCACCTTATTGAATTTGAAAGATTATTTGGAAAAACGAATAATGAGGAAGATAGAACTAAGATTGCTTTAGAGAAAGCAAATAATTATAATGTTTACATTGTATTAAAGGGTCATCATACTTTAATTGCTGCACCTGATGGACCAGCATATTTTAATTCCACAGGCAATGCAGGCATGGCAACTGGGGGCAGTGGCGATGTATTAACAGGTATTCTTACCGGATTATCAGCACAGAAATATTCTTCTCTGCAGGTTTGCTTATTTGGCATTTATCTGCACGGATTAGCCGGAGATATTGCAGCTAAAAATAATTCGCAGGAAGCAATGATTGCCGGAGATATTATTGATTGTTTGGGAGATGCATTTAATAAAATTCAATTATACTGATGTTCTCTTTTAATCAATATTGTAAAAGCAGTAAAGATAACTGGCAACAATATTGGCCAAATAAAAACTTTAGATATAAATTAATTACTGCCATTTTTTTAATCGGCATAATAATCATTTTTGCTCCCTCCTTTTTTCAATCCATTGAGCAAAAGCACGGAACAGCAGTAAATGATATCATACTTAATTTTATTACTCCTCATGATGTATCAATACCAATTTTTTTATTTATTTGGAGTTCCTTTTTTTTAATGTTTTTAACGGTAATAAAACATCCTTTTATATTCTTAACTTTTGCAATTGCTTATATAATAATGTGTGCTTTAAGATACCTTACAATTTCTTTATTGCCTCTTCAACCTCCACAGGGGATAATTATTTTAATTGATCCTTTAAGTAATACTTTTTATGGAGGCATATTTATAACCAAAGACCTTTTTTTTTCAGGACATACAGCTACTCTCTTTCTAATGTATTTATGTCATAAAAGAAATGTTCTTAAATATTATTCATTAATTGCCTCAATCTCAGTAGGAATATTAGTTTTAGTTCAGCATATTCATTACTCTTTTGATGTATTTTTTGCATTTCCATTTGCATATATTAGTTATAAGATTGCCAAATATTTGGCATATAAAAATTTTTAGATTGTGTAAATATTTAATTACCGTTGTGAGGTAGTATATTTGTTGATTATATAAAAAGATTTTTTCCTATTTTTATTCTTAAAAAACTATCGCTTTGAACAAAACCATCGCTAAAGGAAATTACCAATTTCCTGATTTTTACTTAGGTGATAAACTCACGGCTGAACATGTTCAATTTTTTAATGAATATGGATTCATCCGTTTTAAAAATTTTGTTTCAAAAGAAACTGTTGATTCATTTATAAAAGAAGCGCAGGCTATAGAACAAAAATGGCTGAAAGAAGGTATTGATAAAATTAATGGAGTTCCATTAAAATTTGGTGAGGATGAGAAAGGAAAAAGAATGATAAGCAGGTTTGCTTTTTTATCCCAACATAGCGAACTTCTTCATGATTTTTTACAGGATTCAAGATTGGCATCTCTTACAAAATTATTATACCCTTATGAAGGAAGAATCGCTGAAGATGAAAAAGATGGGTTGGTTTTAAATCATTATCTGCAAACTCCTAATAGCGGATTTACTAAAATGGGCTGGCATACTGATAGCCCACGTGATCTTTTTTATGGGCATAAAATAATGCCAATGTTAAATGTTGGTTTGCATCTGGATAATTGTCCATATACAAATGGTGGTTTACGGGTTTTACCGGGTACACATAGGCAGGGGGTATTACGTTTATTATTCGGAAAAAAATATTTTATTGATAATAAGCCTGATCCCAAGGAAGTTGGTTTTGATATAGAAGCAGGCGACTTGACGGTTCATCATGGAAGTATATGGCATCGTGTTCAACAGTCAAATAAATTTGGCTCTGAAAGCCGTCGCCGGGTTATGTATATCCCTTTGGTTACCGGTAAATACAAACCAAAGAATGCCGAAAGTAAAACACCATTATATCATCACGTTTTACGAAGAAGATTTCTGAAAAAGTTTGCTTAACTGTTTATTATGTCGTATGCTCTAATAACCGGTGCCAGTAAAGGTATTGGTAAAGCAATTGCTTTTGAATTAGCCGAGCGTAATTATGATATTTTACTTACAGCCAGATCGACAGAATTGCTTGAAGCTGTTGCAATGGAATTAAAGAATTTATATTCCGTAAAAGTAAATTTTCTTTCCCTGGATATTTCTGAACCGAATGCTTCCCAAAAATTATACAATTGGTGTACTGAAAATAATTATGCGGTTTCAGTATTGGTGAACAATGCCGGCTTTGGACTAAGTGGGCTTTTTGAAAAATATTCTGCAGAAGATTACACAAATTTATTGCAGGTAAATGTGGTGGTGGTTACACAACTTTGCAATATTTTTATTCCTCTTTTAAAAAAACAATCGCAATCGTACATTCTAAATATTTGCAGTTCATCAGCTTACCAGGCTGTACCGGGGCTTACGGTTTACGCAGCCTCAAAAGCATATATTCTTAAATTTACAAGAGGATTAAAACATGAATTAGCTAATACAAATATTTCTGTAACATGTGTATCCCCCGGGCCAACAGATACTGATTGGGCAACTACTGCAAATGTCCCCGACAAAGTTTTAAAAATGGCGGACAAACTTAATATGACGCCCCAACAAGTAGCAAGAATTGCGGTGAAAGCTATGCTTAAAAAAAGAACGGAAGTAATTACAGGCTTTATAAATAAATTAGGCGCATTCGCAAGTTGGATTCTGCCTGCTAATCTTGTTGAAAAAACCACAGGAAAGTTGTATAAATAATTTTATACGTATAAAATTATTTTGTTTGTCGTATAAAAATTCTATTTTTGTTTTAAATATGTGGTTATGGATAATAAAATAACCTTGAGTTTTGATGAAACTATTATTACAAAAGCAAAAAAATATGCTGAAAGTAATAATATTAGCTTATCACGCCTGATAGAATTTCTTTTAAAAAAGATCACCACCAATAATTATAATTCTTTAGAAGATTTTCCTATCTCGGATTGGGTAAACCAGGTTGCCGAAGGACATGCAGAATATCAAACCAAAACAAAAAAATCCAGGAAACAGGCTAAAGCCGAATATTTCAATTCCCGAAAATGAGGCTTTTTTTAGATGCAAATATTTTAGTTTCTGTATTAAATAAGGAATACCCATTATTTACATTTACTTCAAGGATACTTAGCCTTTCGGATAAAAATAAATACACTTTATTTACCTCTCCCCTTTGCCTGGCCATTGCTTTTTATTTTGCAGAGAAGAAATATAAAAGCATTTCTGCAAAAAAGAGAATTGAAATATTATGTAATCATATAAATATCTCCACATCAAATAAAAATCATGTGATGCAATCACTAAAAAACCCTGCAGTTAATGATTTTGAAGATGGACTGGAGTATTATTCAGCTTTGGAAAATAAATGCGATTGTATTATTACAGAAGATATTGATGACTTTTATTTTTCTACCATTGAGGTAATAAGAAGTGAGGATTTTTTTGAAAAGTATTTATTGAAGTTGAAAAAGTTTTCTAAATAAAGAGCATTCGTATAATTTCTCATCTTCTTACTGTAAGCATCAAAAATCAATTACTTTTTTACCTGCTTTTAACCTATTTTTGCAACCCAAAAAATAAGTAAAAACCTTATGAATAGTTTGATTTATGTTATTCCGGCAATGGGTATTGTTGGATTATTGTACACGTTTATAAAATATTCGTGGGTTGCAAAACAAGATGCTGGCACTGCACGCATGCAGGAAATAAGCACATACATTTCTGAAGGTGCTATGGCATTTTTAAAAGCTGAGTGGAAGATACTTTCATATTTCGTTATTATAGGTGCATTATTGCTGGCAATTATGGGTTACTCTAACGCCAACAGCGATTGGAGCATTGCATTGGCTTTTATTATTGGTGCATTTTTTAGCGCACTTGCAGGATATATTGGTATGAGGGCTGCAACAAAAGCAAACGTACGCACAGCACAAGCGGCACGCAGCAGTTTGGCAAAGGCATTAAATGTTTCTTTTACCGGCGGAAGTGTAATGGGACTGGGTGTTGCAGGACTGGCTGTATTGGGTCTTGGTGGCTTATTCATAATTCTTTACATGCATTTTGTTTCCGGTTATACATTAGGAACACCTGAATATAAAATAGCGTTGGAAAAGGCCATTGAAGTGCTTACTGGTTTTTCATTAGGTGCAGAAAGTATTGCATTATTTGCCAGAGTTGGCGGAGGAATTTACACAAAAGCTGCAGACGTAGGAGCTGATCTCGTGGGGAAAGTAGAAGCAGGAATTCCTGAAGATGACCCACGGAACCCTGCAACCATTGCGGATAATGTAGGCGATAATGTTGGTGACGTTGCAGGAATGGGTGCTGACCTTTTTGGAAGCTATGTAGCAACTGTTTTAGCAACAATGGTTTTAGGGAGAGAAACTTTTTCGAATGATAGATTCGGTGGCATCGCTCCTATTCTATTACCTATGCTTATTGCAGCTATGGGAATTTTATTTTCAATTGTAGGAACTCTTTTTGTAAAGATCTCCGAAAATTCTCCTCTCAATACAACTGCTGTTCAAAAAGCTTTGAACATGGGCAACTGGGGTTCAATTATATTAACCGCAATTGCATCTTATTTTTTAGTTATATGGCTATTGCCTGATACTGATATGGTATTAAGAAATTTTCATTT
>JALYYX010000123.1 GCA_030946075.1 Bacteroidota bacterium
TAATCTTTTACAAACCTTCCGCTGAAATCTCCAACACCTTCCACAAATTTCCCTTCTTTATCAACCAGGGTTAATATGCCAAGATTATTTTTTTTACCGGCTTTAAAATCATCTGCACCAAAAGCAGGTGAGGTATGAACTATACCTGTCCCGTCTTCTGTGGTAACAAAATCTCCCAACACAACTTTAAATGGTTGAGCGCCGGGGGTTATCTCCTGAATTTTTTCAATTGTATTTGCTTCTGAAGGAAGTAGCTGTTCGTAATTTATTCCTTCCAATTGCTTTCCTTTAAATTCACCCAGTATCTTCCATGGAAGAATTTTATCACCTTCTTTGTAAGCAGCAAAATCTTCATTCTCACCTTCGGGTTTAAAATATTTGCTTACTAAAGTTTTGGCAAGAATTACATTAGTTGGGATATGAGTGTAAGGATTATAACTTTTTATAAGAACATACTCAATATTAGGACCTACTGTTAATCCAAGATTGGATGGAAGTGTCCAGGGTGTTGTTGTCCACGCTAAAAAATAAATGTCATTAGTCATTAAGTCATTAGGGTCAATTTGCCTGTACCATTTACTATTGACCATTGACTCAGTAACTGCTTTAAACATTGCCACAACACTTGTATCTTTTACATCTTTGTAAGTTCCGGGTTGGTTTAGTTCATGCGAACTTAATCCGGTTCCTGCTGCCGGTGAATATGGTTGAATGCTTACATCTTCATACAACAAATCTTTATTGTACAATTCTTTTAAACACCACCATAAAGTTTCAATGTAATTATTTTCGAAAGTAATATATGGATGTTCCAGGTCAACCCAATAGCCCATTTTTTTGGTTAGATCATCCCATTGATCTTTAAATTTTAAAACTTCCCTACGGCAGGTAGCGTTATATTCTTCCACAGATATTTTTTTACCGATATCTTCTTTTGTGATTCCTAATAATTTTTCTACTCCGAGCTCAACAGGTAACCCATGTGTATCCCATCCACCCTTTCGTTTTACCTGGAAACCCTGCATAGTTTTATACCTGCATACCAGATCCTTTAATGTTCTGGAAATAACATGGTGAATACCGGGCATACCATTAGCACTTGGCGGACCTTCATAAAAGACAAATGGGGCACTACCTTCTCTAAAATCAACACTCTTTTCAAAAACCTTATTCGTGTTCCATTTTGCCAGGATTTCTTCTGCAATAGCAGGCAGATTCAACTGTTGATATTCTTTATAGCTAACGCTCATAACAAACCTAAATCTTTGTGGAAAAAAGGATGCGAAGTTAAGGAATTTATACCCCACTTTGAATAATGAACAGCTACATAAAAACACTTGTTTTAACAAGTAATAGCCTAATGTTAGCGCTAAAAATGAAGTTTTCCACACTAATAAGTTTCTGGCATAATGTTGGGAAATTCATTATTCGCTAACAACATCGCGGTATTCAAAATAAAAAATTGCATACTGTGGCCGTTGCTCATGAAAAACACATAATAGTTTTAAAAAAACACTTATCAGTTTGATAATGAAGATTGATAATAAATGTTTGAATTTTTTTTTGCTGGTTTAGGGTTTTATTAGGGCAAGAACGGAGATACTCCTATCTCCGTTCATTTTTTTGAAAATTTGTTTACAAGCACATAGAAGGAAAAGCCTTTCAAAGAAATTTGGAAGGCTTTTTTTAATTCTTATTATTTAATTAAAAAAACTATTTGCTGCATTTACTGTTGCATCTATATCATCAAAAGATAATGCGTTGCTGAGAAACCAACTCTCATATGCAGAGGGCGGCAAGTAAATTCCATTCTCCAGCATGTGATGAAAGAATTTATTGAATAATGGAATATCCGCTTTTGATGCAGAATCAAAATCTGTAATCTCATGGTCGCAGAAGTGAATGCTTATCATGCTGCCTAAACGATTGATGCGATGCTTCATTCCTTTCTTGTCAAAAACTTCATGAAGTTTTTTTTCAAGATAGCCGCCTTTTTCCTCCAGCTCTTTGTAAATGCCGGGATTATCTTTTAATTCCTTCAGCATTGTATAACCTGCGATCATTGCTATAGGGTTGCCGCTTAAAGTGCCTGCCTGGTATACGTTTCCGAGAGGTGCAATGTGTTCCATAATTTTTTTCTTTCCACCAAAAGCGCCAACGGGTAATCCGCCGCCAATTACTTTTCCATAGGTTACAAGGTCTGCATCAATATGTAGTTTTTCCTGTGCCCCGCCTTGTGCTAAACGAAATCCTGTCATCACCTCATCAAAAATGAAAACAATATTTTCTTCATCACAAATTTTTCTAATGCCCTCTAAATAATTTTTTTCCGGAAGGATACATCCCATGTTGCCAACAACCGGTTCAATAATTATCGCCGCTATTTCATTCTTGTTTTCTTCAACTAATTTTTTTACCGCATTAATATCATTGTAAGGAGCAGTTAGTGTATCAACAGAAACACCCGCTGTTACTCCCGGAACTGTTTGAATATTCAGCGTTGCCATCCCACTTCCGGCTTTTACTAAAAAGCAATCTGCATGACCATGATAACAACCTTCAAATTTGATAATTTTATTTTTCCCTGTATATCCTCTTGCCAAACGCACTGCGCTCATGCAGGCTTCTGTCCCGCTGCTAACCATTCTTATCAAATCCACATTTGGAACCATGCTTTTAATGAGTTCTGCCATTTCAACTTCCAACAAAGTAGGGGCTCCAAACGAAGTAGAGTCCGATGCTTTTTTCTGAATTGCTTTTACCACAGGCTCAAATGCATGCCCAAGAATCATTGGTCCCCATGAGTTGATGTAGTCGATATATTTATTTCCATCTTCATCAAAAAGGTAGGCGCCCTTTGCTTTTTTTATAAAGATCGGTGTACCGCCAACACTTTTAAATGCACGCACAGGGGAGTTTACTCCGCCGGGGATTGAGTGTTGAGCTCTTTCAAAAAGCTGGTTGCTATTAATTGTGTTCATTTAAAAAAATTTCGCAGTATAAAATTCTTAATAGTAAGCGCATCTTGTAAAGCTTTCTTAGCATCTTCAAGAGTAAGATCATCCAGAGCATCAGGATAACGCGGAGTTATTGCATAATCAGACAATCTTAATGCTGATTCCTGTATTTCAACAAAAGCGGTGTTGAGATTTATACACAAATTATTTAAAGCAATGAGATCATGTATTTTGGGAAAAGAAATTTCTTTTGAAATTAGGTAAGCCTTCAAATATTTTTCAGCAGCTTGTTGCGCATGAAAGCAGCAAGCATCTACAGGAATATTTACCGATGCCAGATTATTTGTAATTACCAGCAAATCATTTTCTGCTTTTTTAAACCATTTTTCAAATTCTTTCATACACCAATTTGCCGGTTGTTACAGCCTCCTTTCCAATGTTCATGGTTTGTGCCATACACGATTTTAATTCTTCCGGAGTATATACAATAATATCAAGTCCTGCTGTGGGATATCTTTTAATACATTTTCTAACTTCCCTGCTTCGTTCTATTTTTCTTTTGGTTGTATCCTTAACTATAAAAAGATCTATATCGCTATCGGTTGTAGGTTTATCAGTTGCGTATGAACCAAATAAATAAATTTTTTCAGGTTGATAAGCGTCAGCAATTTCTCTGATTAAAAATTCTATCTGATTTTCTTTTATCATTTTTCAAAAATAATTTATGATTCACCAATCAACTAATTAATCTTATCACATCTCTTGCAAAATAAGTCGCAATTAAATCAGCCCCTGCTCTTTTCATGGAAGTTAGTGTTTCAATGATGGCTTTGTTCTCATCAATCCAACCCATTTTTGCTGCTGCTTTTATCATCGCATATTCGCCACTAATGTTGTAACAACTTACCGGAACATTCACTGCATTCTTAACTTCCCGAATTACATCCATATAACTTAATGCAGGTTTCACCATTACAATGTCTGCACCTTCTTCTACATCTTGTATCGCTTCTTTCACAGCTTCAATGCGATTTGAATAATCCATCTGGTACGTTTTTTTATCTCCAAAACCCGGAGCAGAATCCAGTGCATCTCTGAATGGTCCGTAAAAGCAGGATGCATATTTTGCACTGTATGCCATGATGCCTGTTTTTGTAAAATTATTTTCTTCCAAAGCTTTTCTTATAGCACCAATTCTGCCATCCATCATATCGCTGGGTGCAACAAAATCTGCACCTGCTTGTGCATGACTTACACTCATTTTTGCCAGCACTTCTACTGTTGCATCATTTACAATTTCATTGTTCTCAACAATTCCATCATGCCCAAAAGATGAAAATGGATCCAGCGCAACATCAGTCATAACAAGCATTTCAGGGCAGGCATCTTTAATGGCACGGATGCTTCGCTGCATCAATCCATTTGGGTTTAATGCTTCAGTTCCTTTATTGTCTTTTAATTCATCTTTTGATTTTACAAAAAGCAAAATGCATTTTATTCCCATGCCCCAGAGCTCTTTTACTTCTTTAACCGTAAGATCCACTGAACGACGAAAATAATTCGGCATTGATAAAATTTCTGATTGCTCATTTTCACCTTCGATAATAAAAAGTGGTGCAATAAAATCATTGGGGGTTAAAATTGTTTCAGCAACCAGGCTTCTTATTGCAGGGCTGTTTCTTAAAATTCTGTTGCGTCTTTGTAAATACATAAGTATAAATTAAAAATGTAAAATTTAAAATGAAAAACATTTTGCCTTTTTCATTTTGCTTTAAATCCATTCTCTTGGATGCAAACAAACCTGTAATAATTTATCTTCTTCACTTCCGGGTTGGGGCTGATAATTATATTCAAACCTCACAGTTGGTGGAAGGCTCATTAAAATACTTTCTGTTCTGCCGTTTGTTTTTAATCCGAAGGTTGTTCCCTTGTCATGTAATAAATTAAATTCAATATACCTGCCTCTTCTTATTTGCTGCCAGTGCTTTTCTTTTTCTCCAAATGGAATATCCTTTCTTTTTTTCACAATTGGCAAATATGCATTTATAAAGCAATTTCCATTTGCTTGTTGAAACGTAAATAATCTCTCGGTATCTTCTTCATTCTCGGGACGGAGATAATCGTAAAATACGCCACCAATTCCTCTTGCTTCATTATTGCGATGTTTGTTTATGAAATATTCATCACAATTTTTTTTGTATTCATTATATAATCCGTCTCCAAAAGATTCTATAGCAATTTTAAAGGTTTGATGAAAATGCTTTGCATCTTCTTCAAACAAATAATACGGAGTGAGATCCGATCCGCCACCAAACCAGCTATCAATTATGTTTCCCTCAACATTATACAATTCAAAATAACGCCAGTTGGCATGAACGGTAGGTACGTAAGGATTGTTGGGATGCATTACCAGACTTAAACCACAGGCAAACCAGCTTTTACCATCAATGCCCAATTGCAAACGCATTGCATCAG
>JALYYX010000132.1 GCA_030946075.1 Bacteroidota bacterium
TTTTTCTTACCGGGTTGTTGCTGTGCATTTGTTTGAAGAATAAAAACGGAAAATGCAAGAAGTGAAATTATTTTTCGCATGCGATAGTTGTTTGAAATTTGAAGGTAAATATATCTGGTTAATCAACATCTTATTTGCGAAGATTGATGCTAAATAAAAAAAGCACCTCAAAAAAATTTGAGATGCTTTTGAAAACTGATATAATTTATTTTTTCTTATTTTCTTTATACCTCATATCCAGAGTGCCGTCTTTTTTAGTTGGGCCTGTTGTTTTTACTTTTACCTTCTCTTTATTTTCTTTCATACGCATATCAGGTGTGCCATCTTTTTTTAACCCGGTGGTTTTTGTTTTCTCCACTACTTTTTTATCTGTTGCTTTTGTTTCTTTCTTTTCAACAGTTTTTGCAGGAGTTTTTTGTGCAGTTGCAAAACTTACGCTTGCAAAAAATATGGCTATTGCCATTACAATTGTTTTCATTTGTTTTTGTTTTTTAATGATGAATTATTAATTGCTATTTATACTAATTTATTTATGAAATTTTAATTAAAGCGAGGTGCTAAGCAAACTTTGGAGGAGGAGGGTTAATCTCTTTTATAAACCTACCCGTATACTTATCTGAATATTGATGATAAAGATTTATAATTGATGAATGAGGCAGGCGATCAAATAAAGGCTGGTAAGTGATTTGACATATTACCTGTAGTTGCTTATGCATCTGTAATTCTTTTTCGTGCCTGTGCTTTAACTCAGGGATTGCATTTTGGAATTTAAGAACTATTTCTGCAATGTATTCCACATAACTATCTATATAATTTAAATTTTGTGCGGATGAATTGTTTATCTGAACTACTGTCGCATCAATGCTCATGTTTAATATTTGTAAAGCCAGTACAAATACAATGCATTTTATAAACCTGTTATTTTTTACTTCAGTCACCTGTAAAAATTATTAAATAAAAATAGGCTGCAAATGTTATAATAAAAATAAAATAACATTTGCAACCTAAAGAAAAATTATAATAAAGGTATTATTTATTACTACTTGTATCCGCTGATTTATCTTTTTTTCGTCCGATAATATAACCACCGGCAGCACCAATAATACCACCAATAACCGCTCCTTTGCCTTTATTTTTACTCAACACTGCGCCACCAATTGCTCCGCCAACACCGCCGATTGTGGCGTCTTTAGCGGCATTGCTCCATCCTTTATTTTCTTTTTCAGCACTTTTTGTTGGGGCAGATGTTGTGCCGTTACCCGAAGTATTTGTACCTGTGCTCTGCGGTGCTGTGCCTGTATTTTGTGTTGTAGTTGTTTGCGAAGGCTTTGTTTCAGGAACAGTATTTACAGGCTGCGCAGGCTGATGCACATTTCTTGTTTGCCGCGGCGTTCTGTCAACATATACCGTTTTTGTAATTGTTCTTGTTTGAGTAACTACCTGTGGCGCAGGGGCAGGCTCCTGAACCTTTTGTACGCCAACATCAGTAGTGGTATTGCTGTTATACATTTTTGTAGTATCCGTTACTATCACATCTTTTTTTGTGTCAAGATCTGATTGCGGATTGCTGCTGCAGGCTGCAAGCACCGCGGCTGCAGAACATATAAGTAATATTTTTTTCATGTTTAATTGCTTTGTATTATAAGACGTGAAAATAGTGCCATAGCTTCTTTTTAAAAGTTAAGGGTTTAATAAAACATTCATCCCATTCATTCCCTGCTTATATACTTTACTGCAGGTGTGGATATAACAATACTTATAAGGTATTACGTATGCCTGAGCTATAGTTGAAGCAGACCCGAAACAGCAAGAAAAATAAAAGATGTGTTCCCGTATATCCCCAAATGGGGCCATTATATATATTTTTGACCGGCCACTTGCTGGGCTTTCCTGTATTTATATTTGTCAGGGTAATTATAATACTGCTTTACCAACAAACCTACTTTCTAAACCAAAAATGAAATAGTACATTTTTGGCATTCTCTTATTATCGGGTTGCATAATAATTGATAAAAACTAAAACGCTATTTGTAAATCATGATATTCTGCTACCACCCATACAAATATTCACCTTCTTATAAAAGAGTATTTACCTTAGCGGCAACCAAAACATTTTATCATGAAAAAAATATTCTTTGCTGCGATTGCTGCAGCTCTTTGCATCACCTCCTGTAATGATGCCGCATCAAATAAAAGCAGTGATGCCAAACAAAAAAATATTGCTGCAAATGATGCCATTAAAAAAACTTTTGTAACAGGCAACGTAGCTGCAATTGACAGCTTTATAGCAGATAATTTTGTTGATCATAATGACAGGGGTGACTTTAAAGGAAAGGATAGCCTTAAGGCAATGGTTAAATTTACCCACGAGAATATGAAGGATATGAAACAGGAAACAATCCATGAATTAGCAGATGATGATTATGTATTTAGCTGGATGCGCTGGACAGGTACAAGTAAAAACGTTCCCGGAATGCCAGACGGACCTTATGATTTTCATGCGATGGAAATATCAAAGTTTAAAGACGGGAAAGCGGTAGAACATTGGACTTATGTGGATGCAAAGGAAATGATGAAGATGATGAGGACGTCGCAAACTGGTATGGGCGACATGAAAATGGATTCAACAAAAACAAAATAATTACTATTTATTTTTTATGAGTCCCGAATAGGTTCGGGACTTTTTTATTTTTTTATAATAACGTTTGTGTAGCCGGCATTTGTTCTTTGTGCATCATCGTCCCCGCAAAATGCGGGGCTCACTTGTACTTGCAGAAATTTTATTCAGCTTACAAAAACTTCTCTGATTTTTTGTAAATTTGTTTACGCATGGAAAAAAGTAAAACCATAAAGTCTCCTCTCAATTCCAAGGGCGCTTCCATTTTTAAAAAAATGCTTGAAGACAAAAAAGCTATACGCCAGCATTTACAAAAGGGCGGAAATTTAGCAGACTTAAAAAATAAATACCGCTTTGTTAAGCCCTTATCAACTTCAGGAAACTGATGACTTTTCTTATGTGTTTACATCAGCACAGGGAATATTCTATCATGTGTATTTTCTTGATTACAGCTATATGTTCCAGGAGTATCCAAAGATTGCAGAAGATGTTTATTCTTTCAACATTGATGTTATTGACGGAGAAACTTCCTTTGCTGCATCAGATGAAAGAATTGGATTAACTATAGTAGAAGTATTCAAATCTTTTTTTAACCGTAGAAAACATGTTGCTGTATATGTATGCGATAGCGCTGACGACAGGCACATGGCACGCAAAAGAAAATTTGATCTTTGGTTTTGGAAGTATAGTGATGGTTCCATCATTAAAGAAGATGGAGTGGCGGTTGTAGAGGATATGGAAATTTTGAATTCCTTGCTTATACATAAGGATAACCCTAACTGCACAGAGATCATTTATGCCTTTAAAGATTTAAATGCAAGAGCAGGCGACAAATAAGAAGCTACTAATTTTACAGCATGGCAGATGTACACAGCAAAGCAACAAGAAGCTACAACATGAGCCGCATTAAATTTCAGTAAGTCCGCAACATTTTAAATATTCAAAAATTGGATCATAGAATTCTGGCAATCTTGTTGCATCATCTTTATCTCCTGTAGGAACCCATACTATCAAACCTTCTCTTGCTCGTGTCAATAATACTCGATACTTATTTAGTAAATATTGCCGATCTTTTGGTTGCTTAACGTTTGACCACGTAGTTCCCGAAAAATTTTTGAATTGCCAATCATTAGATGATCTTCGTAAATCACAATCCCAGCAAACGCCAGCCCAATCAAGTTCAAGTCCTTGAATCGCAAATTCTGTAGCTGTAACTTCTAAATAATAAGAAGAT
>JALYYX010000133.1 GCA_030946075.1 Bacteroidota bacterium
TCTTAGCGAAGAATTGGAAGTTGTAGTACCTCTTGCAATGCTTGCGCTGGTAACGGCTCCTGCGGCATCAACTTTTATATCAACATAAACTTTTGCATTTTCATTAAACTCATCTTCCATTGATGGGAAATGAATAGGTCTTCTTCCTGATAAACCTCTTATCACACTAACACCACTTTTTCCGCCCGGAGTATTTCCGTAAGAATCAGGTTTGCCATTAGGGCTTCCATTATCTCCATTGCCAGGTTTATAACCTTGGTTTCTGTAACCATTATCCTGCGTTGCACCATTGCCACCTGTTCCATTGCCACCTTTATACTAAGGAATTTTTGGTTTAGAAGGCGCAGGATTTGGATTTACAACAGGGACAGGATTAGGATTTTTCACAGGCTTCGTAACCGTTTCTTTAGCAAGCGTTTTTGCTTCTTTGTTTGGTTTAATTGGCTTAGTAACAGGCGCCGCTTCTTTATCATCGTTTTCATCTGCCTGTATTTCCTTTGCAGGCGCATCGTGGGTTGGAGAAGATTTTTCAACAGACTTTTGTTGCGCAACATCCGGTGCAGGGTCGCCTTTTATCAATGGCTGCACATCACCCAATCCTTCTTTTTCATTTCCTAAATTCACTTCAATAAGATCCGGTGCAATAACAGGCGGAGGAATTTGAATGCGCCATGTGTACAAAATAGTTATGGCCAGCAGCAGTCCGCAAATGAGAACTGTATAAGAAAAAGCTTTCGTATTTTTTTGTATCTCGAATGTATCAGTCATTACAAATGTTAATGCTTTGCGATGCCAATTTACTTTAAATGAATAAGTGTGATGGTAATTATTCTGTTAAAAAATTATGCAAATCTTTTTATAATAAAATTTGGCAACCATTTTAAAAGTGTTGCAACAATCCACCATCGTTTTGTAATGTAAGCTCTTTTCTTTTTTCTTTTTATTGCATCATACATTTGTTGCGCTGCTTTTTGTGGTGTGGCAATCCAGAATTTTCCGCCCTTTGCTAAACCTGTATCAACAAAGCCGGGTTGAATATCAGTTATTGCAATATTCTTTTTTAATTTTTTTGCTTTAAAATAAAGCCCTTCCATATAGATGCCTTCAAATGCTTTGCTGGCGCTGTATGCAGGCGCATGGCTATTTCCCCGTATAGATGCAATGGATGATGTACATGCAATTTGGCCATGTCCCTGGTTAACAAAGTAATTAAAAGCGTAACAAACAATTTCTACAAAGCCGTTTACATTTACGTCAGTTGTATGCTTTTCAATATCCCATTCAAGGTCATTGCTTACGTCTCCATACCCACTATTGTAAATTAAAATATTAACGCCATCAAGCTTTTGAATTAGTGATTGAAGATGAGGAATGTTTTCTTTTTGAGTAACATCAAAACATTCAGTAACAATATTTTTAGGAAACTTATTTTGCAATGACAGAAGTAATTCATTCCGCCTTCCAGTTATGCCAACAAAATATCCATTTTTCGCGTAGATAGTTGCCAGTTCTCTTCCAATGCCCGAGGTTGCGCCAATAATTATTACTTTACTACCTGACGAACTTAATTTTGACATTTTTATTTAGTTCTGTTTTCGTTCTCCAAAAATCAAGCTTCCAATACGCACCATATTGCTTCCTTCGTCAACTGCGATTTTATAGTCTGCGCTCATACCCAATGAGAGAGTTGTGAGTTGGCAGTTGTTAGTTTTCAGTTTGATATAACTATTAAACAATGTTTTTAAGTATCTAAATTCATTCCTGATAGTTTCTTCATCCTCTGTTAAGGAGGCCATACCCATTAATCCGATAATCTTTATATTTTTTAAATTTTTTAATTCCTCACTTCCAAAAATATCATCCAGTTCATCTTCATTGAATCCGAATTTTGTTTCTTCCTGTGCAATATAAATTTGTAAAAGACAATTAATGATGCGATTATTTTTTTCTCCTTCTTTATTTATTTCTTTCAGCAGTTTAAAACTATCTACGCCATGGATCAATGAAACGAATGGAGCGATATATTTAACTTTATTAGTCTGCAGATGGCCAATGAAATGCCAACGGATATCTTTTGGAAGTTGTTCATATTTATCAACTAATTCCTGCACATAGTTTTCTCCAAAATCTTTTTGACCCAATTCATACAATGCTTTAATATCCCCTGCAGACTTTTTTTTTGAGACAGCAATAAGTTTTACTTGCTGTAACTCAGAAACTAATTTTTTATATTTTTCTTTATTGATACTCATTAATTACGAAAGGAGCAAAGTTAGTTTAAGGCGCAAAGAAAAGAGGCTGTCTCAAAAGTAGGCAGCCTCTTTTTATTTTTTCCATTTTCAAGGCAGGTTTATTCACAAATCAATGTAGATAAATTTTGTATGTTGGTAAAGCAATGAAGTACTCAATACTTTTGTCTTGGAATATTATGGCAAAACGTATACTTAGTGTAGCTTTCAAAGCCTACCAACAGCACCAGGCAATGCTTCTG
>JALYYX010000153.1 GCA_030946075.1 Bacteroidota bacterium
AAATCTGTCCTTTGTTTGATTTTCCCAACAACTGTATGTGCCCCATGGGGAATTGATATTCTTCTTCTCCCCAATAAAAATCATTTATTGCCAGCGTTTTTTGAAACACTGTGTGGTTAGGTTTTAAGGAAACACCAATCATTGCAACAGCATTATGCTTCATATAATTTCTGCCAACCTGGTCACTTCTGTTTGCCAATCCATTGGGGTGAGAATTGTTAGCACTTTTTAATAATAATGCGGCAGAATTTATTGCGCCTGCAGATAAAATAAATAGGTCTGCAGAAAATTGATGAAGCTGTGTGCCAATCTCTACATCGGCACTTATAACTTCATTTCCGGTACTGTTGGTATTTAGTTTTATAACTTTTGCATCAGTAAGCAAAGTAACATTTTCATTGAAGGTTGCCGGCCTTACACAATTAATATCCGCATCGCTTTTTGCATGTAACATGCACGGGTATCCGTCACAGGTATCACACCGAATACATTTAGATCTTATTGCATCATCTTCATTTAATTTAATGCCAATGGGTAAGTGAAAGGGATGAAGACCTTTGGCAACAAGATTATCATGAAGCTCCTGTATCCTTGGCTCATGGCTTACTGCAGGGTATGGATATTCAGCGCTTCTGTAAGCTTCTGTGGGATCAACTCCCATTTTTCCATGAACATGATACAGCGCTTCAGCCTCTGTGTAAAACGGTTCGAGGTCGCTATAACTTATTGGCCATTCCAAAGAAATACCTCCGGAATGCTGAACTCTTTCAAAATCTTTTTCACGCAAACGAAAAAGTGCACAGCCAAAAACTTTTGTATTTCCGCCAACCCAATAATTTATTCCGGGGTGTAAATCTTTATCACCTTCTGTTTTCCAAACTTCTTTGGTGTGATATCTTTCTTTTCTAAAAACTTCATCAGTTTCCCAGTTCTCTTTTTCCTGGGGCATAAAAGTTCCTCTTTCCAACACCAATATTTTTTTGCCTGAATCTTTTAATTTGTGCAGAATAGTTCCCCCACCTGCGCCGGTGCCTATAATAATAATATCGTAATGCTGCATGGAGGAAATTATTCAATTGTGCTTTTCTCATTGCTACGGCTAAAAATATAATACATAAAACTGCCGAGTAATGGAACTAAAAAAACTATGACAAGCCATAAAACTTTTTTCTGGCCTTTTAGAGTTTTGCTTCGCATCAACTCAATTACGCTGATTAATGTAAACAGAACTCCCATGCCGGTTGCTATAAATAAAACTATGTAGCCGTAATGCTGGTTGCTATTTAAAATAAAAATGCCAGCTAAAAAAAGTATGACACTTAAAACTCCCAGGTCAAAAACCGGATTGCGAAATTCTTTCATTATATTATTTGCAAAGAATTGACAAAAGATATGCCGCAAAAGAAAATTTTCAACTTAATGAACGAATATTATTTTCTTATCCCCCCAATTTAGTTAAAATAAAAGCAGCTAAGAAACCAACGACGGTTACAACGCCAATAAAATCATGACCCTCTTCAAATGCTTCCGGCATCATTGTATCACTCAACATGGCAAGAATTGCGCCTGCGGCAACAGCAATGGTTGCTGCAATTACATTTGGAGAAAAATTTTTAAAAACCGTATATCCGCAAAAAGATGCTATGCCCGAAATAAGTGTTATGCCAATCCAGATACCGAAAATATATTTTGCAGATCTGCCATTTTTTTTCATGCCTGATGCGCTTGACAAGCCCTCTGGTATGTTGGAAATAAAAATAGCGATAACAGCCGCAGTGCTTACAACTCCGCCTTCTATCAAACTTACACCGATGGCAATTGATTCAGGAATCCCATCTAACAATGCACCCAGGGCAATAGCTAATCCGCTGCCCGGGTTATCACCTTCACTGGATTGCTGCGAACCCGATCTTTTTCTATGCCTTGCCCCTTTTTTATTTAGAAAATAATTTGCTACAGAATACACAACAGCGCCACTTACAAAACCTATTGCGGTAGAATCAAATCCACCACGCTTATAAGCTTCATCCATTAAATTAAAAGCCAATGCAGAAATAAGTACACCGCTGCCAAATGCCATTATAAAGGCAATTAGCTTTTTCGGAACTTTTGTAAAATAAGCTAACAACGCACCGATGATCAATG
>JALYYX010000169.1 GCA_030946075.1 Bacteroidota bacterium
AAAAACTCTCATCTGACAAAAAACTTCAAAAAGTAAAAGCAATGCGAACTTCAAAAAAATAAAAGATGAATAAATATTTTTTGCACGAAAAACTAACTCTGTCCCAGCCGGGTCTCCCGCAGGGGCCCGGCGTGTGAAGCGCCTGCTACACTCTTCCAGCCAACATACGTGTTACTCTCTTGCGCAAGTCTACACCTTCCACTCGCGGGAGCCGTCTGGTCTCCGATCAACGGCCAAATGTGTGATCCCCGCAGAATTATCAATATTCATCGGCCAGGTTTTATCATGATGGAACGAATAGTTTTGGGATGTTGAAACATTATCAGAAAATTGAGCGTGGGCGCATACTCCCGTTGGTCGGGAGACCAGACGGGGGCGTTCCTGACTTTGAGATGCTTATAGATTGAAGGAGGAACACCTACAGGGGCTAAAGAATTACTTCTGCGGCAGTACCTTATACAGTAACAGATAAGAAAAAAAGTAGTATTGAAAACCAATCGCTATCTTGTACACCTGTTTAGAATTATTTGCCTAAGACTCTCCCAAAAAATTACCAGATTTCTTTTTTAATTATGTGCTTTATCATTGGGGGCAAGTTTTATTTTGAAATCCTAACTCCATAAAATCAATAATATGCAGCAAAACGGCTTCCCTGGAAGGCGCCGTTCGCCGCTTAGTTTTCCATCTCTTAATATTAATAATGTTTAAACTAAAAAAAATGAAAAAAACAATCAAAGCAGTTATTCTGTTCAACTTTCTTTTGCTGCTGGGCTTTGCTCCAAAAGTAAAAGCACAATCTGCCACCGCAAAGCAATCAGACTACAAAAATTTCGTGGGCGAAAATCCTAATGCAGAAGCTGACATAAAGATAGTAGGAGATTTCATCAATGCACTTACCTCACAAGATACAGTAAAAGCTAAAAGCCTGTTGGCTGACGGCTACCTGGGATATGGCCCTGCTCCTACGGATTCTTCTACCGCTGCCCAGACCATCGCCATCTGGCAGGAAAATTACAAAACACAATCGGATCTCAAATTCACTTCCGTATCCGAAACCTTTCGGGTATTGCAAGGCGATCTTAAAGGCGATTGGGTTGCTGTTTGGGGAGAATATAGTTTTAAGCAAAATGGCAAAAAGGTAACCTTTCCATTGCAGTACACGGCACGGGTAGCCAACGGTAAGATAAATACTGACAGAGTGTATTACGACAGATTGTATATTGTACGGGCGCTCGGATATAAATTGACGCCACCGGATAAATAATACCCTTTTATTTACTTATACCCGGAGTAATTTACAGATAAAAAAAACTGTAAGCCGGCCCCTCGCAAGGCCGGCTTACTTATGAGGCTTAGCCTTTGCATGGCCTGCTTAGGCCACTCCACGCTAATTGTAACTTAATGACTAATCCTTTCAAAGGTCTTTGAACTGCTATGCTTCCAATCTTAACCACTTGTTACAAAAACTGACTTTTACCGGGTTTTGATGTAAGTAATTTAATTTTTCATCAAACATCTTCTGACTCTTAATAAATCAAAACATACATTCTCTCCTGCTCCATCGAATGTTTAGTAGGAAAAATAAAATACCCGAAAAAAATTCGGGTAAAATCAGCTTTTAAAAACATCAAGCACCTCTCAATTATGTTCAACTTTATTTAAAAGCCATTAAGAAAACAACAGCCGAGTGCCAGTTCACTTGCACAGGACACACTCTTAAGAAAATGTATAAGGTTAAAATGATTTGAAAAGTTACAAAAACTTTGCTTTATAAGCCGGCATGCTGTACGCAGATGTAATGCAATGAAGATTTTGCTGGCCGGAATAATTATCTTTATAACGATTAACAGCTTTATGAAAAAAATATTTTTCTTATTGCTTTTACCTGCGTCTTTATTTGCACAAAAAAAGTACAGCGCATTGCTTGATCAATTTATACAAGCCGAAGTTAAAATCAACGGGTTTAGCGGTACTGTTTTAGTGATGCAGCATAACAAACTACAGCCGACGACTTGCACGTCGCCCTGCTATTGCAAATACTATTGTTAAGCTGTTTTACTTTGTCAAACCTACTTCAATACCAATATTTAAAGATAATCTGCTTTGTTTAGAGTTAACAAATTCTGACAGTACTCCAAATTTAGAATATCCATTTTCTGAAAATGCGTCAATCAAACCAACTAAATACGCAATACCAAAATTTGCAAATACTTTTTTTGTCACCTCCTTTTTATAATTAGCTCCCATAGGTATCGCCCAATCCACTTTCTTATATCTTTTTACGGAAGGAGGTAAATTAATATATTCACGCTGAACTATAATATCCTGGTAATTGTCTTTACGCTTAGTAGCCATTCCAAAGCTGATTCCAGAGTAAATATTTAGTTCTGATTTTTTCATTTTCAAAATGGTATAGTTAATAGTAAATGGTATTCTAAAATAGTTGAGGTCTATTTTTAAAATCTGTCTGTTGTTGCTTGGCAATGCGCTGTCGGCATTAAAGTTAATATTTTGTCCCTGTGGAGAATATTCCAACCCTGTTGAAAAGCTTATTGTTGAGAAGAGTTTATAGATGTATAAAATATTGACAGCATTATTAAAAGTCTGGTCACCTTTACGTGAAACAAAATAATAATCATGAAAACTTTGAGATTGTTTCCCAAAATATGTAAGAGATGGCTTATAGTTTATTGAGATGCTATGCCTTTGTCCAAATGAAGAAGCAGTCACAAATAAACATAAAACAAATAAGTAGGGCTTCATAAAGCATTTTTAAGTTTGACAAATAAAATATCAAATTCGTTGCCTTGCCAAGAAATGGCTTACGATTGGGCTTTGCGATGTACTGG
>JALYYX010000195.1 GCA_030946075.1 Bacteroidota bacterium
TAGTAGTAAGTAATTGTGGTAAACCGGGAGCCAGAGAAGTTACCTCATTTTTGTTATAAGCAATGTTAAAGGAACTATTCCATGAAAAATCTTTTTTAGAAATAAGGTTTGTATTAATCCCTACTTCTATTCCTTTATTATACATAGTACCAACGTTGGTATTAATGCTATTAGGTAACCCTGCTGATGGTGGTTGCTGAACACCTAAAATCAATCCATCAATATTATTACGATAATAGGCTATGTCTGCTGTAATTTTATCTTTTAGAATACCAAAACTAAGCCCTACATCAGTTTTTGTACTGGTTTCCCATTGTAAATCCGGGTTTCCGGCATTGGTGAAAACAAGAGTAGGATTGCCACCATATAAGCCGGCAGAAAAAGTAGATAGAGTTCCGAAATTACTTAGTCCCGCAATATTTCCAACTCTGCCGTACGATCCTCTTAATTTAAAAGAACTGAATACATTATTAAGTTTGGAAGTATTCCAAAATTCTTCCCGTGCTACTTCCCATGCTACACCTACTCCCCAAAAAGTACCATATTTATGAGTAGCACCTAACTGCGAAGCCCCGTCTTTCCTTATATTACCGCTAATGAAATATTTTTTATTGTAGTTATATTGTAACCGTCCAAATTCTGATAATAAATAATTTTCACCTATATTACCTGCTGTTCCGGCAGTAAAAATATTAAGGAAACCTCCCTGTATATTGGTATAAAAAGGATCAGAAACCGTTGTTCTGTTTAAACCAAAGCCAACAGAATTAGTTTTTTGCTGCTCATTACCTATAAGAATACCTATGGTATGTTTTTCACCAAAAGTGTGATCAAATTGGGCTGTATTAGACCATATCCATCTTTTTGCTTTTGAATAGGTACTTGTGGCATTTCCACCAGGGCTATTTGCCAAAAAACCTTCACCTGTAAGCCCGCTACCAAAAATTTCATTATCAGTAAATAAATAATCTATGCCGAAAGTTGTTTTGAGTGTTACAGATTGAAAAGGCTTTAATTGCAGATATGTATTGCCCTGTAAATGGTTTGATTCGCTATTTTGCCTGTTTAATGCAAGTGAGGGAACCGGATTGTAGAATCCTACCTGAACTGTTTTGTTACCCATCACACCAATTAATCCGTTTGTGGGATTAAAATTATAACTTCCATCAAGGTTATAAGGAGATACGTTGGGTGCAATTAATACTGCTGCACGACCTAAACCAGCTGTTGCAAAAGCTTCACCTGGTAATGATCCGGAACTTGCTGCGGCTAAGTTAAGTTCATTCGAATAAGAAATTTTTCCCCCTGCTGATAAAAATTTATTTATTTTTTGATCAAAATTACCCAGGGCACTTATTCTTTTAAAATCATTCTTTTGTAGAATTCCCTGTTGCGCCGTATAACCCAGGGAAAAATAATAATTAGTTGATTCGTTTGCGCCTGATACATTTACATTATGGCTGTGAGAAATGCCCTGTCTGTAAACATAATCATACCATCTCGTATTTATAGGATTGCCAGTGGCATCATTGGTTAATGCAAAATAATTTGTAGATGCATTATAAGTGCCCGCATTTCTTAGGGCTTCGTTTTTAATATCAGTATATTCCTGAGCATTTAAAAGTTCAGGTAAACGCTGAGCAGTTGTCCATCCAACCCAGCCATCATAGTGTACCTGTGTTTTACCTTGTCTTCCTTTTTTAGTAGTAATAAATATAACCCCATTTGCTGCCCTGCTTCCATAAATAGCGGAGGCTGCAGCATCTTTGGCAATATCTATGCTTTCAATATCATTAGGGTTAATACTTGCTAACGCATTTCCTGCAGCTGAAGTAGCACTATTATCTCCTGTAAAAGATGGAACCCCATCTACAACTATTAAAGGATAGGAGCTTAACGAAATAGAATTGGTACCCCTGATTCTTATAACGGGTGGATTGTTTAATACACCATTAGGAATTGTTATTTGAACACCGGCAGCTTTACCACCTAAAGCTTGTTCAAAACTTTGAACAGGCATTTCAGCAATGGCTTTGCCACTAACACTGGCAATATTACCTGTTACTTCTTTACGTTTTTGCGTACCGTAACCTACCACAACTACTTCCTGTAAGTTTCTTTGATTACTTGTAAGGCTTACATTTATTACGGTACTACTTCCGATAGTCCTTTGTTCAGACGCATACTCAGAAAGAGTAAAAAGTAACCGCCTTGCATTAGAACTCACTTTAATACTGTAAGTTCCATCTTCTGCTGTAACTGTTGCTGATTTATCGTTTGCTTCTACAGTGGCTCCCTGTAAAGGAGACCCATCGCTACCGGTTACCTTGCCGGTAAGGGTACGTTGGGACATAGCATTTATCAACAAAAGAAATATTGCTGATAAGGTTAAGAAAAGTTTTCTCATGTGTGTTTAATTTAATTTTTAAAAGCGTGGAAAATTTATTGAATTGCTATACAATCTTAAAAATGTGTATGATTTTAGTAATGGTTTTTACGAAACTAAACAAAAAATAAAATATATATTAAAATTAAGGCAAATTTTTTATTCAATGTGCTGCATAAAAATCTACTTAAAATAATAAATATGCGTAGTAGCGATTGATTGTTATATGTAAATTTGCAGGGAAGTAATCAAATACGACTTTTAAAATAAGCTATAGCAGATTAAGATGTTAGATAAACTTGATGCAGTAAAAGCAAGATTTGATGATTTGGGAATAGCACTTACCAATCCTGAAATAGTAAATGATAATAAAAAATATACAGAGATAAGCAAAGAATACCGGAGCCTTGAAAAGATAGTAACCCTGCGAAATGAATATGCCAGAACGCTTGACGACATTGATTTTAACACAGAAGTACTTAACAGTAATGATACTGAAATGAGGGAATTGGCAAAGGCCCAACTACCGAATCTTGAGGAAAAAAAAGAATCTCTTGAAGGGCAAATTCGAACAATGCTTATTCCAAAAGATCCTCAGGATGAAAAGAATTGTATTTTGGAAATAAGGGCAGGTACAGGCGGTGATGAAGCTTCACTTTTTGCAGGGGACCTCATGAGAATGTATTTAAAATATTGTGAAAAGAAAGGATGGAAAACGGCTTTGCTTAGTGAGAGCGAAGGAACTGTGGGAGGCTACAAAGAAGTACAGATAGAGGTTACCGGAGATGATGTTTATGGAACTTTAAAATTTGAAAGCGGGGTGCATCGGGTACAGAGAGTTCCTGATACCGAAGGTAGCGGCAGAGTACATACAAGTGCGGCTACAGTTGCTGTTATGCCCGAAGCAGAAGAAGTGGATGTAGAAGTAAAAGAAAGTGATGTAAAAATGGAAACTGCACGCAGTGGCGGCGCTGGCGGCCAAAATGTAAATAAGGTAGAGACTAAAGTTTTTTTAACCCATCTACCCACAGGAATTGTGGTGGTGTGCCAAACGGAGCGTTCGCAATTGGGGAACAGGGAGAAAGCTATGCAAATGTTGCGTACAAAACTCTACGAAGAAACAGTAAGAAAACAGGAAGCAGAAATTTCACTGCACAGAAAAAGTCTGGTGCTTACCGGAGATCGTTCCGCCAAAATAAGAACTTACAATTATCCGCAAGGGAGAGTAACTGACCATCGTATTGGATTAACTATATACAATTTAGATGCTGTATTATATGGTGGAATACAGGAATTTATAGATGCTTTACAATTTGCAGAGAATTCTGAAAAACTAACTCAGAATTAATATAGATTATTCTGGATTTTTAGTCTGCTCCAAAAAATAAAATTCTATTATTCGTTTCGTTAACAACTATTTTATAATTTCTGGCATTTGATTTGTATAATTCATAGTCTAAGTTTTAAAAGTCAATTTTCTCATAAGCAGTTAGTTTTGGTAAACGGCCCCTGTTTCTACAGGGGCTTTTCTTTTTTTGACTGTCCTACTCTGAAATAATTATCTTCATCTTCCTTTTTAGGTATTACTATGGCACCCAACTGTTAATAATGGATTTACCTTTGTAATTTTATGAGCAATCAAAACCAAATTTTTCAAACTAAAAAACCAATAAGATGGAAAAGGGTACAATGGACCAGGAGAATTATAGCCATTGTTGCAGTTTTTTTATTGATGGTTTTAGGCCTGGCTATGTTAAGCGATTCCTTACCAATAATGGCAAGTTTAAAAGCCAAAGATTATCAACTGGCTATGGATCCTTCAAATCCTTTAACCATTCCTCAACCCCAAAATAAAAAAATAAAAGGCTTTAAAGAATTTCTTATTAAGAAAGAAAAAGAAGATTCTTTAAGAAAAATTAAAAAAATTGCCTCGGGTAATAATGCGGAAAAACTTCCCTATATAAGAGCGGCATTCTATACACCCTGGACTACCAATACTTCATTACCTGATCTTGAAAAATATGGGGACAGGCTTAATACAATTTTTCCTGAATGGTTTTTTATTGATACCATTACTTTAAGGCTGCAAACCAGAATTGACAGTGCAGGTCTTGCTCAAATGCGATTAAAAAATCTCCGTATAATGCCTATGCTTACCAATTTTAATTCATCTTTAAAAAATTTTGATGGAAAATTATTACACAAAATATTAAGCGATACAATTACAAGAAACAAATTTATAAAGCAAGTAGCAGATACATTAAATCAATATCACTTTGGCGGAATAAATGTTGACTTTGAAGAACTGATAGAAAATACAAGTACCCCTTTAACATCCTTTCAAAAAAAATTATACGAAACGCTGCATTCACAAGGGATGATAGTAACCATGGATCTGGAGCCAAAGAATAATGATTACGATTATAAAAATTTATCTGATTATAATGACTATATAATTCTTATGGCGTACGATCAATCCAATAACCAAACCGGCCCGGGGCCTATAAGTGCGCAAAAATGGATTGAAGATGCTGTTGAATGGACAGCATCTAAAATTGATCCCGAAAAAATAATCTTGGGCCTCGGAGGTTTTGCTTATGATTGGGTTAATGGTAAGCCTTCGCCACTTACTTACAACGATGCTATTAACAAAGCCAAAATTCTTAATGCAAAAATTATTTATGATAACGATACTTATAATTTGCATTACAGTTATGTTTCTGAGCAGCAAAATGATGATGGAGTTATAGAAAAAAAAACACATGAAATTTGGTTTACAGATGCTGCAACCACTTTTAATATTTTAAGATTCAGCGATGAATTTGCGACTGCAGGTACTGCTTTGTGGAGATTAGGAAGCGAAGATGCACGAATGTGGAATTATTACAACATGGATTTAAGTAATGAAGCGCTGGAATCGCATCCTTTCAATTTTAATTTATTATCAACCATTCCTATTATTCCCAATAATGTAGGTTTTACAGGTGAAGGAGAAGTGCTGGATATTATTTCTTCTCCCCAGGAAGGAAAAATTGAATTTGAAATTGATAGTAGCGATCAATTAATTGCTGAACAGTACTACAAACAACTTCCATCCGGATATATAATAAAGAAATTTGCAGAAGATACCACTACTGGCAGCGGGCATAAACTCATCCTCACATTTGATGATGGACCGAGTGATGAATTCACTCCGCAGATTTTAGATATTCTTGAAAAAGAAAAAATACCTGCAACTTTTTTTATCGTTGGCCTGCAGGCCGAAAGAAACATTCCCATTTTACAACGTATTTATAATGATGGCTTTGAAATAGGCAACCATACTTTTACCCATCATAATATTGCCAAGATGAGTTTAACACGGGCGGATATTGAAATGAAGCTCACCAGGCTTTTAATTGAAAGTATTACCGGGCGGTCTACTATTTTATTCAGAGCGCCATTTAATGCAGATTCTGAACCACAAACCTACGAAGAGCTTGAACCAATTGCCAGAAGCCGAAGTGAAAATTATTTCACCATTGGTGAAAGCATTGACCCGAACGACTGGGTAAAAGGTATAACAGCCGATTCAATTTTAGCAAGAATTATAAGACAGACTGAAAGCAAAAATGCAAGTATAATTTTATTACACGATGCCGGGGGAGACACACGTCAGGCCACTGTAGATGCTTTACCAAAAATTATAAAATATTTTAAAGACAAAGGATATAAATTCACTACGGTGGCTGATCTTATGGGTGAAACTAAAGATGATGTAATGCCACTTGTTCCCCAAAATAAAGATGGCTGGATTTTAAAATTCAACTTCTTTTTTATTTACTGGAGCGGAAGAATTTTATTCTCATTATTTATTATCGGAATTCTTTTATCTGTCGGAAGAATTATTGCTATGGCTGTACTTGCTTCTTTTCAAAAGAATAAAGAAAAATATGAAAAAAAATATTTTGCATTATTACCGGAACTGAAAAACCCTGCTTTAGTTAGCATCATTATACCTGCATTTAACGAACAGATTAATGCAGTAAGAACAATTAAAAGTTTACTGGCACAGAATTATAAAAACCTGGAAGTAATTTTTGTTGATGATGGAAGTAAAGATGATACCTACAAAGTAGTTCTGAATACTTTTCAGCACTCATCAAACGTACAAGTATATACAAAGCCAAACGGCGGTAAAGCAACAGCTTTAAATTATGGAATACAAAAATCAAAAGCTGATTTTGTAGTTTGTATTGATGCTGATACACAACTTAAAACTGATGCCGTATCTCTTTTGATGAGATATTTTAATGAAGAAAAAGTGGCTGCTGTTGCAGGCAATGTAAAGGTTGGCAACGAAATTAATATGATAACTAAATGGCAGAGCATTGAATACATTACTTCCCAAAACTTTGACAGGCGTGCATTTGATCTTCTTAATTGCATTACTGTTGTTCCCGGTGCAATTGGTGCTTTTAAAAAAGATGCTTTACTGCATGCAGGAGCATTTACCCCAGATACGCTGGCAGAAGATTGTGATCTTACAATGCGTTTGCACAGAAAAGGATATGTAATCCGTAATTGTTCAGAAGCTATTTCATACACGGAGGCGCCGGAAACATTCAAACAATTTATGAGGCAAAGGTTTCGCTGGAGCTTTGGCGTAATACAATGTTTCTGGAAACACAGGGACACTATCTTCAATCCAAAATATAAAAATTTCGGTATGGTGGCCATGCCCAATATATTGATCTTTCAAATTATACTTCCCTTTTTAGCTCCGCTTGCAGATCTTATATTAATAATTAGCATTATTGCTGCATCAATGAATATTGTTGTTGCAAGTGTTCCTCATATTCTTTTGTACTATGTTATTTTTACCCTCGTAGATGTAGCAGGAGCGGCCCTGGCATTCGCTTTTGAAAAAGAAAACTATAAAAAGCTTATTTGGATGATACCGCAGCGATTGATCTACAGACAAATGATGTATTATGTTTTATTCAAATCATTTAACAAGGCTATAAAAGGAGAACTGCAGGGATGGGGCGCATTAAAACGCACAGGCAGCGTAAAAGAGGTGGCTGTTGCAAAATAGTAAAGCAGAAGATTAATATCCTTAATTAAAAAGTGTAAAAATTAATTTGCTCCTGTTGAAAAAAAGTTAATTGTAATTCACTTAACGTAAAATATTTCCATAAAAAAAATTCCCGTTTTATATTTGGTGAAACCCTTGCCCGGCAAATGAAAAACTATTGGCGCATCTCTTTTCTTCTGATAATTTCTGTAGTATTATTTTCTTTTAAAAAACCTGTAAAGAAAAAAACAGGCAAGAAAATTTTTCCGGCTGCTCTCCAATATTCCAAAACAAATGCAGTCGCTGATAACCCTTATTATATTATTATAAGTAAATCCTCTTACGAATTAAAAGTATATGATGCTCAGGGATGGTACGCTACTTACCCCGTTGTTTTTGGAAGTAATGACATGAATGATAAATATATTGAAGGAGATAAAAGAACTCCTGAAGGAAAGTTTAAAGTTCTCCTTAAAAAAATTCATCCCAAGTGGGGACCGGAATTACTTTTGGATTTTCCTAATGAAGAAAGTATTAAAAAATTTAATGAACGGCAGTCAAAAGGTTTAATTCCAAAAAATGCCAGACTGGGCAATGGCATTGCCATTCACGCTACACGGCCACAGGAAGAATGGACTGTTGATTATTTCCAAAACTGGACTGATGGATGTATCTCTCTCAAATATTCTGAAGCAAAAGATTTGTACAGTTATATTCCATCAGGCACGCCGGTTACAATTCAAAAGTAGATGAGGCATCCATCTCCATAACTCAAAAATCTAAAATTATTTTTCAGAGCATACTCATAAATTTTTTTCCAGTCTTTTGAAATGGCTGCAATCAGCAACAACAAGGTAGATTTTGGCTGATGAAAATTTGTGATCAAAACATTAACTATTTTAAACTGATAGCCCGGTGCAATTATTAT
Source organism: Bacteroidota bacterium (assembly GCA_030946075.1). GTDB lineage: Bacteria > Bacteroidota > Bacteroidia > Chitinophagales > Chitinophagaceae > Ginsengibacter. Next base: position 8,371 of record JALYYX010000195.1, read on the forward strand.
TTGGGTTTTAATAATTAATTTTTCAAGAGCATTTTTTTGCATCCACTCAATCAACATTTTTAATGCAATTGATGCATCAATATTTTTGAAGGCCAATGGTTCTTCATACACCTCCCATTGTTTAACTGATAACTCCTGCAAGCTGCAATTATTATTTATAAAAATTTTTACACCCATCCAATACAGGCTTTCAATTGTTCGCAAAGAAGTTGTGCCAACTGCAATAACATTTTCTTCAATATTTTTTAAAATATTTTTTATGGTTGAATCAGAAACTTCCATCCATTCAGCATGCATTTCATGAGCTTCAATCGTTTCGGCTTTTACAGGCTTAAAAGTTCCTGCTCCAACATGAAGTGTTACAAAATCTGTTTTAATATTTTTATTTTTTAAGGAAGAAAAAATTTTTTGAGTAAAGTGCAAACCCGCTGTAGGTGCAGCAACAGAGCCTTTTTGTTCTGCATAAATAGTTTGATACCTTTCTTTATCGGTTTGCTCGGCACCCCTTTTTATGTAGGGTGGTAAAGGAATTTCGCCGGCATGCTCAATTACTTCTGCAAAAGAAAAATGTGCTGGCTGCCATGATATTTCAATTACATACGAGTCGCTGAGTTTTTGTTTTAATTGAGCAGTTACAATTACTTCTTCATCTTGTATATTAATTTTTTTTGCCAGCACTCCTTCTTTCCATTTGCCTGCGCCGCCAATCATACACTTCCATTTTACAGAAGCGGTTTTACTCATCACAGTTAAATAATCTTTTTCATCAAAAGGTTCAAGGCAAAATATTTCAATTGTGCTGCCGGTTTCTTTTTTAAATAAAATTCTTGCAGGAATAACTTTTGTATCATTAAAAATTAAGAAAGAATTTTCCGGAAGATG
>JALYYX010000196.1 GCA_030946075.1 Bacteroidota bacterium
ATAAAAGATATTACACAATGGTCGCCATACGGAACAGTTAAAACTATTGTTGCTGCCGGTATGCAACCATCCCACTGGGATAATCATGCCACACTTTCTTTATTGGCGACTGTTTTATATGCTGTAATTTTTTCCTTTTTAGGTATAAAGAAATTCAAATGGAATTCACAATAATTATTTGAAAGTAATTTTAAAACTAAACCGGCAGATCTACAAAGCCTTTATGACTACGGCTATACCACAACTTTTTTCGCAGCATTTTTCTTGCATGTTTTGTAATTCGTTTTCTGGATGATTTAAATTTTATAAATAAATCTGAAGAAAGAAAAGGTATTTTTATCTCAAAAAAACCTATAAGAAGTACTACTATAGAAATAATTGTTATTAAAGAAATTATTGTGAGCATTTTAAAATATAATAAATATTTATTCCCAAAAATTAAACCAACTATTATCTACCATTCATAAATATTATTTTTACCAGATTTTCCGAAATCATATCTTTCCATATCTTTTATAAACTTAAACCCTTAATAAATATCTGCATGAAAAAATTATTCACAATCTTAATTCTTCTCACCCCATTTGCTTTACAATTTTGTTCATCATCAAAAAATGCCATTAAAACACAACCTAAAATTACTTACACAGGAAGTGTACAACCTATTATGATTGCAAACTGCTCTCCCTGTCACTTTCCGCCGAAAGGTAATAAAAAAGCATACGACAACTACAATGCAGTAAAAGGAGATATTGATGAAATTTTAAAGAGAATAAGCAGAAACCCTACGGACAGGGGTTTTATGCCTTTCAAACAACATAAATTATCTGACTCTACCATAAATGTATTTGTGCAGTGGAAAAATGATGGCTTGGTAGAATACCCATAAATTTATAATTTTATGTAGTTCTTTTATTTTTAACACAAAAACTTTTACTATGAAAAAAATATCAGGCATAGGATTCTTTCTTCTTATCAGTTCGGCACTTTTGGCACAGGATAAATCCCAAACAAATAAAGGCATAATTGTACAGGGAGGAAAGCAGGCAAATAATAAACAAGGAATTATTGTGCAGGGTGGAAAGGAATCAGGAGCAAAAGAAATTATTGTGCAAGGTGGAAAGGAGGTTGATACAAAAGGAATTATTGTACAGGGAGGCAAAGAAGTAAGTGAAAAAAAGGTAAGTGAGAAAGACAAAAATTCCAAATCAAAAAAAATCAACTAAAGTACATTATCGTCTGAATCCTCCCGGCCTGCCTGATCTTGGAGGGCTACTTCTTTCTTCAGCCTGCGTAACTACTAAAGGTTTTTTACCCAGCGAAATATCTTTTAAGTTTTCAATAGCTTCCTTTGCTTCTTCATCATTTGCCATTTCAACAAATGCAAAACCTTTGCTCTTGCCTGTTTCCCTATCAATAGCTACTCTGGCGCTTGTAACAGTTCCAAATTTCTCAAATATTTCTTCCAGCTCAGCATCATCAAGATCGTATGGTAAACCGGCTACAAAAAGTTTCATTTCAAATATTTTTTGTAAAAGTACATAACTACTTTCGCTTTACTTCTTAATAAATATTTTTCATTGGTAAAAAGAAAATAAACCTTAAAAATTCATACTCTCACAAAACCCTTACACTATAAGCAACTATTAATATTATTTACGGTAATATTTTTGTTACCTTACCATCGGCAATATTTTTGTATATAAATTGTATAATCTTTAATTTAAAAAACACAATTATGAAAAAAGGAGCATTATTACTGCTTACCGGAATAGCGGTAGGCGTGGTTGCAGGATTATTACTGGCGCCGGAAGAGGGTTCTGAAACCCGCAAAAAATGGATGAAAAAAGCAAAAAAATATAAAAAAACGCTGAAAGATAAATCAGAAGAATACACGGACAAAGCCGCAGACCTGAAAGAAAATATTGAAGGTGCAGTTAAAGATGTAAAGAAGAGATTTAGCTAATTAAATTTGAACTGAAAAGGAAGTTAATTATCATTTATCTTTTTAAACTGGTATTTGCCTTTAATATACCGGTTTAAATATATTCCTTTTGCACCGGAGGTTTTCATTGCATTATATATTTCTTCAGGCACATCTTTGTAATCATAAATCATTCCTGAAACAAAAATAACTTTTAAGGTTGCTGTTTCGGGATAATAAATAGTTTTTGAAATTACTGTTGATGGCATATTTAATAATGCTAATTTCTCTTTTTCTTAGGCTCATCAATTAATTTTAAAGTGATTGGCTGAAGGCGAAATGCATTTACAAATTTCCCGTTTTGTAATGCCGGTTTCCATTTCGGGCCGTTGGCAATTACCTCCACTGCAAACTTTGCAAGTCTGGTTTTTTTCATATTCATTGCCTGCACATCACTTATGTTCCCATGTTTATCTACTATAAATCTCACATTACATGTTCCTTCATCGGCATTTTTAAAATTTATATCCGCCTCCTTAAAAGCATTGCTTATATATTTATTCCATGCGGCATCACCTCCCGGGAATGATGCCTCCACATCTACTTTTGTAAATATTTTGTTTGCCGGGCTATCAATTTTTTGTTGAGCAAAAATTGCTGTTGTTGATAATATTATAACACAAATAAGGGAAATAAATCTTCTACTCATAAAAATATTTTTATCAAAGTAAAATTTATTTTTAAACATTAAAGTTTTCGCTTTAGTTTTCAATTTTTAATAATACCTCATTCTTATAGAACTTAATACTTTTGCAAAGATGAGTGAATTGATTGTAATTATTGTTGGCTATGCTGCATCTGTATTGCTTGCCATTTCTCTTTTAGTAACCAATGATCTTAAATTCAGGTGGCTTAATACGCTTGGTTGCGTTTGCTTTATTATGTATGGAATGCTGATACATGCATTTCCGATTATATTAACTAACACTATTCTATTCCTTATAAATGCATTTTACCTTATAAAACTTTATAATGCCAAAGAAGATTTTGAGTTGATTGAATTTCAGGGCTCTGAAAAACTCATTCATAAATTCCTTTTATTTTACAAAGAGGATATAAGCAAATATTTTCCGATTTATGTTCATGAAGAAAATGAACATAACCTGAACTTTGTGGTATTACGAAACCTTGTTATTGCAAATATTTTTGTTGCTGAAATTGATAGCAATGGTAATGCATTAGTAAAACTTAATTACACAGTTGCCAAATATCGTGACTATAAAGTAGGAGAATTTATTTTTAAAAGCGAACAAAGGTTTCTTATATCCAAAGGAGTTCGATCTATTATATACAATGAGGTCTTAAATAAAGATCATGAGCGGTTTTTAAAAGTGATGGGGTTTAAAAAAGATATGACTAATTCATATATTAAAACCCTGGCATAAAGTATTTTCCCTCACTCTTATGTAAATCTGCTGTAATTAAAAAAGAGGAGTTACACTCTTTTCAAATTTATATAACCTAATATCTTTGTGTAATAAGTTGATAGAATTCCGGGAAGTAATTCTTAGAAATTAAGCGCTTAAATTTAATATCCGTAATTAGAAAATCCATGTTCATTGTTATTTCAGTAATAACTACCCTCGTTGTTGTAATATTTTTTGCAAAACGAATATTTGTAAAAAGATTGCAGTCAGAATATGAAAAATCTCTTTTAAAAGGAGATAAAAAAAAGTGCGAAAAATTAGGCAGAGAATATTATCTTTCTTTAGATGAAGAGATGAGGAAATCCAAAGGGATTATAAACATTGAAGAAAAAATTTCTGATGATTTCCGGTCCTTCAACAGTCATACATTTTCTATCCTGCTGTAAAAAAAATTTTTTTTAATAATTTAGAAAATAATCCTTTAGGCTGTTAGTCTTTGTGATCCTTAGCTACCACGGGTTCCTCCGGTCTTAATTGGTTTTTTATTAAACCCTGATGCTTTAGCAGGTTTGCCAATAAATTTAGATTGCTGAAAATTATTTTTTTGGGATTTATTTCCGCTTTTACCTTTTTGGTTATTGTTACTTGTTAATGACATAGTTTAAATTTTATTTACAAATGTAAGATGTATCATTATTTTTAAAAAATCACTCCCCTGCCAACTGCATAATTATTTTCCATTCTTTTTCTGTAACAGGCTGAACAGATAATCTTCCAATTTTTACTAAAGCCATTTCGCTCAAACGCTTGTGAGCCTTTATTTGTGTGAGATTAACAGGATGTTTCAATTTCCTATATGCCCTTAAATCAACTGCAACCCAACGGCCATCATCTGTTGTGGGATCCTGATAAAATTCTTTTACAACTTTTGCAACGCCAACAATTTCCATCCCTAAATTGCTATGATAAAATAAAACTTCATCACCTTTTTTCATTGACCGTAAATGAATTCTTGCCGCATAATTTCTTACACAACTCCAAACGGTATGTTTGTCGTTAACCAGTTCATCCCAGCCATAAACATTCGGTTCTGATTTTACTAACCAGTAGTTCATAAATTATGAATTAAGAATTATGAATGCTTTACTTATAACTTAAAACATATTACTTAACACTCTTTCACTCCCACCCACTTGCCAGTACATCTGCAATGTGCATAGTTTTTATTGGCAACCCTTTTCCTTTTATAAACCCTTCAATGTGCAACAGGCAGCTTGAATCTGTAGAAATAATATATTCTGCACCTGTTGCCAAAGCATGATTAACTTTTTGGTCGGCCATAGCAATTGAAATAGCCTCAAACTTTACTGCAAAGGTTCCACCAAAGCCACAACACGTTTCATTATCAACCATTTCAACTAATTCCAATCCCTTTACATTTTTCAATAATTTTCTTGGTCCTTCTTTTATTTTGCATTCTCTAAGTGCAGCGCAACTATCATGATAAGTTGCTTTTGCTTTTAACATTGCACCGTAATTGGTAATCTTTAAAACATCAGTTAAAAAAGATGAGAATTCAAAAATGCGGTTACCAATATCCTTTGCTTTATAACGGGAAGAAGAATTCTCAAATAATTTACTATAATAATTTTTTACAAAGCCTGCACACGATGCACTGGGAGCAACAATGTAATCGGGGTTATCAAAATCCTTTATAAATTTTGTTGCAACATCTCTTGCCTCATCCCAAAATCCTGCATTAAATGCCGGCTGTCCGCAACATGTTTGATTTGGATTATAAATAACTTCGCATGTAGCTTTTTCTAAAACCTTAACCATATTAAACGCAGTTTCGGGAAATAGCTGATCAACAAAACATGGTATAAATAATTGTACTCTCAATCCTAAATTTTATTTATTGGTTTTATAAAACGATTGCTGCAGGGCTATCATTTTCAATGCAGAAATTGCAGCCTCTTCACCTTTATTTCCATGTATTCCGCCTAATCTTTCTTCTGCCTGCTCATTAGTATCAACTGTTAGTACCCCGAATATAGTTGGAACGGATAGCATTAAATTTAATTGAGTAATTCCATCTGTTACTGCTTTGCATATATAATCAAAATGTGGAGTATCGCCACGCAGCACACAACCCAATGCTATAAAGGCTTGGGGCTTTTCCAGTTTTGAATTATCCCAAAAAGTTTTAATACCAAATGGAATTTCAAATGCTCCGGGAACTGTAATTACTTTATAATTTTTCATTTCATGTTTATCTAAAATATTTTTGCACCCTTGTTCCAGTTTGTCAACAATAGCAGCATTCCATTCAGTACGTACAATAATAATACAGGCATCCTTTTGTAGAATGCCTGTATCTATATTTAATAAGTTGGAATCAACTATTGCCATCAGATCATCATTAATTTTTTTAATCTACTACTTCTCCTAAACGTGCAAGATACCTGTCAATATTTGCAGCCTTATCTGTTGTGGGATAAACTTTTTTAATTTTTTTATACAGATCTATTGCCTCCTGTTTTTTGCCAATTGTTTCCGCAAACAAAGCGGCCCTGAATAAAAACTCTGAACTTGTAAATTCATCTTTATCATTTACATCAGCCGCTTTTCTATAATAATCCAAAGCATCATTATTCTTTTTTAATTCTGCAGAGGCATCACCCAGCATACCATATGCCCTGCTTTGTATTTGATGAGCAGCTGTATGAAAATCTTTTAATTGCTTTATTGCTTTATCAAATTGTTTTAAAAACAAATAGCTGGCGCCTGCATAATAATGACAAAGATTTGCAGCATCTGTTCCATCATATTTACTGATAAACTTTAGCGCACCGGAATTTGCACCATCACCATTTAAAACTGCATTAGCAAAAATAGCTTTTGCTGAATCTGACGGAGCATTGCTGAATTCACTGAAATATTTTTGAACAAAAAATACAGCATCATTTGCTTTTTCTTCCTTCGGCAATTTGATCATGTACTTATAGATAAGCCATCCGCCTGCCAGAATAATTACAAGTGTGCTTATATAAATTATCGGTTTGCTGTTCTTTACCCAAAAGCCTCTTGCTCTAGTAACAACATCTACATCAGCTTTAGTGGTTTTTGTTTCCTGCACTTTTTTCTCTGCCATATTATTACCTCACCCTTAATCCCTCTCCTCCAGAAAGGGAGACCAGGCATTTTTTTATTAATTTAAAATTTGTTTTTTACAATTTATCATTAACACAATATTTAACATTAATCCATTATGAAAGGATAATCTTCCTGTGCATAAACATCCTTATACACTTCACTATCATCAGGCCATGGGCTGTCTTCTGCAAACTTTACTGACTCTTCCACCTGTGCCTTTACTCTTTCATTTATCACATTAATATCTTCATCAGAAATTTTGTATTGATCTTTTAATTTTTTCAAAGTAGTTTCAATGGGGTCTTTTAATTTGTACTCTTCCATTTCTTCTTTGCTGCGGTACTTTGCAGGGTCACTCATGCTATGTCCTTTGTAACGGTACGTTTTTACTTCAAGCAACGTTGGCCCTCCTTTTTCTCTTGCACGGTTCACTGCACGAAGAACGCCGTCATGCACAGCTTCGGGACTCATACCATCCACCTTATCACCCGGCATTTCGTATGCATCAGCAAGTTTATAAATATCTAAAACGTTTGATGTTCTTGCAACTGAAGTTCCCATTGCATAATTATTGTTCTCACAAATAAACACCACGGGAAGTTTCCAAAGCATAGCCATATTAAAAACTTCATGCAACATTCCCTGCCTTGCAGCGCCATCACCAAAAAAACAAAGTGCTACGTTGTTTGTTCCCTTATATTGCTCAGCAAACGCAAGCCCGGCGCCGGTTCCAATTTGTGCACCTACTATACCATGACCACCAAAAAATCTTTCTTTCACACCAAAAAAGTGCATGCTGCCTCCCTTCCCTTTACTGCAACCAGTTGCTTTGCCAAATA
>JALYYX010000216.1 GCA_030946075.1 Bacteroidota bacterium
TCTGCGTTTCTCCAACCATGACCTCCATCTTTTTTTATAATAAATTGATTAGGAACATTTGCATCTTTTAATTTTTTTATGATGGATTCTGATTGTTGCAAAGGCACTGTTTTATCTGCATCGCCATGAATAATTAATATAGGCGGATCATCGGAAGAAACGGAATATATCGGTGATACCTGCTTTGCTATTTCTAATTTTCTTTCTGCATTTACAGACTGGTATAATTTTATTGTATCATTCCATTCTTTAAAATCAAAAGCACCGGCAACGCCGGCTAAAGATAAGGCTGCCTGCAATTGAGAAAGGTTTAGTTTGTCCTGTCCCCAGTTTAAAAAATCAGTTGGCGGATAAAACACAGCAACAGCCTGCACTCTGCTTGAAACTTTGTTTATCGGGTCTTTAGATGCAGAATCAATTTTATCATCCGATAAACCTACCATTAAAGACAGGTGACCACCTGAGGAAGCGCCTGTGATCCCGAGATGAGCACCGTCAATATGATATTCTTTTGCATTATACCTGATAAACCGAACTGCTCTTTTCAAATCATTAATCTCATCAGGAATTGCATATCGCGGCTGCGATCCATGAATAACTACAAATACTGTATACCCTTTGTCAATATATATTTTAGCCCGGTTTGCAAAAGATGCGGAAAAGGCATAACTGGATACCCAGTTACCGCTCACCACACTTATAATTGCTTTTCCATTTGCATTTTCTTTGGGCGCCAGATGGAGCATAGTTAAAGCCATTCCATCTTTTCTTCCATAAATTATTTCTGCCTTTGTAAAATGTAAAGTATCCTGTGCTTTAACAGCTGATCCGTAACTCAATGAGAGGAACAGGAACCATAAAAATATTTTCATAAAAATTTTCAAAAGTAATTAAAATCCTCTTTGCCCTGCAGGCCTTGGTTGTGGTAATTCTTTTCTCGGAATTTTTTGATCTCTCATTGCAGCATTATAAACAAATGCAGCTACAATTGTGGCTGCCTGTTTAAGATCATCTTCCTGCAAATGATCGTAAGCATCCATATTGCTGTGATGATTTCTTGAATCATATTCCAGAGGATCCTGAATGAACTGAAAACCCGGTAAGCCTACTGCATCAAACGATAAATGATCAGTTCCGCCGGTATTGCTTATGGTTACTGTTTTTGCACCAAGATCATTGAATGGCGCAAGCCATTGCTGAAAAATATTTCGTGCTGCTTCATTGCCTTGCAAGTAAATGCCCCTTATTTTTCCTGTACCATTATCAACATTAAAATAAGAAGAGAATTTTTCATGAGCCGGCAATAACTTCATATCGGCTGGGTCTGCAAATGTTTTTTTCACATAACCACGTGATCCAAAAATACCTTGCTCTTCGCCGCTCCACAATGCAATGCGAATGGTTCTTCTTGGTTGAACATTCAGTGTTTTTAAAATTCTTATAGCTTCCAACATAACTGCTGAGCCTGCTGCATTATCTGTAGCGCCTGTAGCACCATGCCAAGAATCGAGGTGCCCGCCAAGCATTACTATTTCATCTTTTAAATTGTTATCTGTGCCTTTTATTTCACCGATAACATTATAACCTTTTGTGTCATCTGAATAAAATTTTGTTTGCACATCCACATCTAATTTTACAGGAATATTATTTCTCAATAATCTTACAAGTGTCATGTAATCTTCATATCCTAATGCTATGTCTAAAAAATTAGCTGGATCAGTAACTTTATATGGCCCTGCCTGCTGAACAAAAATAGTTCCATCATGGTTTCTTGGGCTTGTGCTTACCATAGCAACAGCACCTTCAGAAACAGCAAGGGAATTTAAAGTACTCATCATAGCCCGTAATCCTCCACCACCACCCTGTCTTTGAAATAAATCTCTTCTTCTGCGCTGTGTAGCGGTATCTATAGGTTGAGGTTTAAAATTTTCCATCGAATCTAAGTCTGCATCGGTGTAACGTTTTGCATCAGCTTTAAAACTCAAATCATATTTATCTGTTCTATCAAGAATTAAAACTTTACCTTTTAATTTTCCAAGATATGCATCCAAACCTGCAGAATCTTTTGCTGAAATAAGAATGGCTTCTGCATTACGCAATCCATTTGTTCCACCTGCCCATGCCTTGGGGTAGGCTTCAAACGATTTATACCAGGGAGCTGTCATTGCAACATAAGATTTTTGCAGTTCCCAGCTTTTACCAAAATCTCCCCAGGGATCAAGCATTGTATTTGTTAATCCCCATTGAGCTAATTTATTTTTTGCATAATTAGCAGCTCTCATAAACCCCGGAGACGCTGTAAGCCTCGGCCCGCTTGCATCTGTAAGATGAAAAGCTATGTCCATAACTTTAGAATTTTGCAAGCCTTCCTGCCTGATCTTTTGCATCATGCTTTGATCAATATGTTCTGTTTGTGCATGTATAAATGAAGGATATGTAAAAAATAGAATGAAGAGAAGTTTAAATAATTTCATTGTTGATAATTTTTGAGAAGATAGGGATTAATTGGATTATAAAATTATTTTTTGTAAAAAACTTGAAGGGTGGTAATTCACAATCGTAAAGTGTTCACAAAAACTATCTTGCAAAATACTGATAGTCGTTTCAATCCTCTGGCCGAAGAAGAAAGCTCCCAGCTTTTTAAAAAAATATGTCTGGCTGATGGCAGCATTAAATTTACCTGAACAATGTCGCTTTGAGATTTTATTTTTTGTGCAGAAAGCCATTTTTTAATTAATGAAGACAATATAGGGTTTATTAAAAAATACCATGTTAAGATGATTAAAAAAGAGCGTAATAATATTTGCAAGGAAACTTGTGGGGAAGTAAGTGGAGTACCTATGTGCAGGTAAGATTGAAGAAATAAAATGATCAATACCATCCAGATAAAAATGAAGAGATATTTTATTTTCTTTTTTCTTTTAGCACTGCTTGCTTTTATTTCAATATTTTCTTCATCTGTGTAAGGTATCAAATATTCGCTGTGAAGGATGGTCCATGAAGTTGATTGCCAAACTATACTCCCTGCAAACACTCCAACCAGTAAACCAATAAAGGCATGCATTATTATATAACCTGTGGCAATCATTAAACTATAATTGGTAACAGCAGATTCTCCTGTAACTTTTCTTATGAATTCATTCAATGCTTTCCAAAAATTATCCCCATATAAAACAGTTACGACAATGATCCTTTGAACAGCAGATTCAACTAATGCAAGTACTGCAAGTAAAATACATGACAGCCGAAAAAATCTCATGC
>JALYYX010000245.1 GCA_030946075.1 Bacteroidota bacterium
TATTTGCAGTTATTTTTTTAAACAGAGCTAATAAAATAAACCATTTTGAAATTATTAGTAAAGGTGGAATAACAGGCACTGTGGCTGATCCCAGGGTTATATTAAAAAAAGCATTAGAAGAAGATGCCACTGCAATAATTTTATGCCATAATCATCCCTCGGGAAATTTAAAACCAAGCAAGGCAGATGAAGAACTTACTTTAAAAATAAAAGAAGCAGCAAAATATTTTGACATTCGCATCATGGACCACATTATAGTTAGCGAAGATGGGTATTATAGTTTTGCAGATGAGGGGATGTTATGATTATTATAATTTATTCTTTTTCTTTAATTGCTCAATATCATTTTTATCTTTAAATCTTCCTGCGGCTTCCTTTGCTTTTAGTAAATGATCCAGATGGATATATCGGATACTAAAACCTTCCTGTTGATAGATTTTACAATTTGAATTCGCTTCAATAAATTCCATTCCTTTTACTTCACTCATAATTTCAATTCTATTAGGCTCTTTACCAAAGCCCCAAACATCAAATATATTCCCAAGAAATTCATTTTCAGAAAAAACAGGTACTCCGAATTGTTGTAAAGCTTTTTTCAATTTTTTATAATTCTCTTTTGTTTTATGCACCCATACATCCATATCGGCAGTGCTTCTTATGTAACCATGTAAAATAACTGCATATCCGCCCACAAGAATATAATTTACATTATTTTCATTGAGGTACTGAATAAATTCCCGGAAATCCTCATTGAAGAGATTTGCCATTAGTGGTGCTTGCGTTTATCAGTAATACTTACATCAATCTTTGTTGAGGGCGTAACCTGAAATATCTGATTGATAATAAAACAGGCTGCATTTAATCTCTCTGATTCAGATTTATTTTTCCAATGAGAAACATGATCATCAGCCTCTTCAAATGTTACAGCATTAAAAGCCGCTTTATCAAGTTTATATGGTTTATTTTCTTTCATTTATAATTAAGCCTGTGCAGTTGGTCCGCCAAAGTTAAAAGGCAACTCCACCGCCTCTATATCCTGAATATTACCATTTACAGATTCAAATTTTTTCACATTATCAATCATAGCTTTCATAAAACGCTTGGCATGAGTGGGAGTTAAAATTATGCGGCTCTTTACTTTACTTTTAGGAGTGCCGGGCATTACGTTTACAAAATCCACAACAAACTCAGCATGGCTGTGTGTTATAATTGCAAGGTTAGCATAAACTCCTTCAGAAATTTCTTCAGAGATTTCAATGTTTAATTGGCTGGGAGGTTGTTGGTTTGTATTATCCATAAAACAAAAATAGGAAAGTTATTACAGCATTTATAAAAAGAAAAACCGCCTTAGTTAAGAAAGGCGGTTTTATAATAATGTATTTAATTATTTATTGTGTCTTTGTAAAAACATCTAGTGAGGTACGTTTTAACCCCGAGGTGTTAAACTGAATTACCGTGTAAAACCGGAATACCGACCCTACATAATTTGTAGCTGCAGTACCAACAATTTTGAAGCCAACAAGTGTAGGAGGGGTAACAACTGTGAAGCCTCCAGCTGAAGCACCTCCGGGGCCGAGGTCTCCAGCATCATAAAGTGATGCTGTAAAGTTGCTTAATACACCTGCATTATTGGTAAAACTTAATTTTGTACCGCTGTTCGCACCATTTTGATCTAAATATGTAACAGGAAAAAACAAACTAGTTGCGTTTAAAGGTGATATAGCTATCGATACATTGTTGCGAGGATTGGTGTAGTTTGGAGGCACTCTTTGAGTTGTATCCAAAGGCTCATTAAACCTTTCACCAAACCAATTATAAACTCCTGCCAAAGGGTTACCAATAGAGGAATAATAAAGCGTGTTCATATTGCTGCTCAACTTTCTACCACTTGCATCAGTTATTGATACAGGAATCATATAGTTTGTAGAAGCGCTTAAGCCTTTAGTGTATATCTGCAAAGTGGTTTGGGCATAATGCTGCCCTGCAGGTATAGTTAATGTTGTGCTTAGTAACTTATAATTAGCCGATGGGACAGCTGTATATTGGGAAGGATTAGCTGCATTATAAGCAGCAAGAGCGGCATTATCAAATCCAAGGGTAACAGTAACTGGTGATGTGGGATTTGTTGATGAAGCTAAGTCAGCAATAATGGTAAAACTCACTGTATCCTTGCTTCTTGCAAAAGAAATGTTTGTAGTATATGTGTAACCACCGGTTGACAGAACAACAAACTCCTGCAGCCCGGAGAAGTCTACAAACGTTGCATCTTTCTTTTTTAAACAGCCCGTATTAAATACAAGCAAACCAACTGATAAGAAAAGAACTGCTGATTTTAAATATTTATATTTCATAATTACTTTTTTATAATTTAATTATTTTATTATGGTTGCCACCAAACTTTTGTGCCGGGTGTAATAGTCCCCTGTGCTAATACATTTGGACCATTTACGTCATATTCTCTTGAAGGGTATATCAATCTGTTAGGTAATATTCCTGTTGATAAATTACTGGTTGACAAAGGTACATTAGGAATACGTAATCGCCGATAATCATTATAGGATTCCAGTTCATTTATCCAGGCTTCGGAAGCCCATTTTTGTGTAATAATCAGGGTTAACCTTTCCTGGAAAGTGGTAGTTACCGCCCAGGTGGTAAGTTTATTTCCAGCCTGGTTGTAATAAGTTTGGGCCTGAGCCTGTGTTAATCCTAAATAAGTAAAAGAAGCAGCTACACCTTTTTCGTATAAAGTTTGAGCAGTTTCGGCACTAGTAATCCATCCTCTTAAAACAGCTTCTGCTTGTAGAAAATAACTTTCAGCAGAAAGCATTACGATAGATGGCTGACCAAAAGCTTTAAGCACTCCTGGCCCAATATTCGCTGCATTTTTAGTTCCCTGGTCACCAAAATAATTGCCGAAATATTGACCACCTGCTGAAATCGAAGGTGAATAAAATCTTGTCACCCTAGGGTCACTATTGGCTTTATAAAATTCAACGGCGTATGCCCCTCCAACATACACACCCTGTGTGTAATTACCTGCTATATTGTAATTAGAACCCCAAAAAGGGTTTGTTTTACCTGAAGAGTTTACATAGCCAGGTTGAACAGTAACATCCCCGTTGGTATTGGTTGCATTTGTGGAAGTTTGAGGTGTAAACGTGCTTGTTACAAACCCACCGGATAAGGCCCCTGCCTGTGTTTTTGCAGTAGCGCCATTTACTTCACTTTGTCTTAAAAGCAAGCGAAGCTTAACAGTATTAGCAAACTTAGTCCATTTAGTTATGTCGCCTCCAAACATAATGTCTCCAGTTGTAGAATTTCCACCTGCACTGGTTTTAAATAATGCTATAGCCGTATCCATTTTTACAGATATTGCATCATAAATAGCTTTTCCCTGATCATAAACAGGAAAAGGTATTGCCTGCCCCTGCAATGCCTCAGTATAAGGGACATTGTTATATAAATCAACTAAAGTTTGAAAATTATAAGCCTTCATAAACATACCAACTGCACGGTAAAAAGTATTTCCCTGTTCAGCACCTTTCTTTTCTACAAAATCGTAATCCTCATTATTCTTATAAAGAATAGTAAAAGGATCCACACCACCAAAGCTTAAAAATCCGCCATTTGCAAAGCGATTAGTAATGGCATAGGAAAGATTTTCTGTTGAAACTGCTAAACCTGCACTATAACTGATATGCCCCATCCAAATTCCAGCAAAGGCCAAAGTTACATTTCCTCCTGTTGGATTATTATAAAAAGCACCTGTAGTGGCCAAGGCGTTTGGTAATACAACTGATGGAGTTGCTGATGCAGTAGTCGGATTATTCGGATCAACATTTATATCCAGCAACTCTTTTTTGCAGGAGCTAAAAAATCCTACTATCAGAATTACTATAAAAAGATTTTTTAATAAAAGTTTCATATTTATTACTTTAAAATATTAAAAAGTTACGTTTAGTGTTGCCCCAAAAATACGTGTTGGAGGAGTTTGATAATAATTGGTTGTACCTACTGCATTAGTAATGTTTCCAGTACTAAACCCTGTTAAACCGCCTACTCCTATATTATTACTAAATTCAGGATCTGTCCATACATTATCTTTAGCTCTGAACATGAATAAATTTCTGCCTGACAAAGTTAAAGATGCTGACTGAACGACTTTTACACCACGTGTTAATGTTTTTGGAATATTCCATGTAAGAGCTATTTCTCTTATCTTCCAATAATCTGAGCTATTTACAAATTGAGAGGAAATTGTTCTCATTGTATTAGCCCATAGCCTCCATTCTCCGCTTTGGCTGGCAGTGTTTGTAAGTACATTAGTATTATCTACATATTTACCATTTTGCAGATATACAGAGTTTGGAAAAACAAAAGGCTGACGGTTTGCTTGTGTTGAGTACCACTCAATACCGCCAAACATTAAGTTTGAACCAATTTGATTAAAGATAACTCCACCAAACTGTGCATCCGCTACAGCGCTTAAGGTTAAACCTTTATAATTAAAAGAGGTTGTTAAGCCAACTTTATAAGGGGCTACCGTTGTACCATAAGAAATAAGAGTGGAGCTATTAGTAGGGAACCCTGTTGTGGCACTAACTATAATTTTTCCACTTGCGCTATCACGGGTAAAATCTGAAACCTTTAAGTTAGGATAAGGTTTACCAGGAGTTGCGTAAACATTATTACCCAGTGAAATTTCTCCCCCAATATCTGTACCTACACGATTTTTAATATAGGCGAAGTTGGCACCGAAGTTCCACTTAACGGGTCCAAGATTCAGCAATGGAGTAAGTTTTAAATCCAATTCAATTCCTTTATTGGACATACTTCCTAAATTCACTGTTGATCTAAAGAAACCGGATGCTGAAGATATTGTTGAAGGAAGTGTTTGATTGGTAGTGTTTGCATCAAAATATGCAGCCTGTAAATTTATTCGATTCTTTAAAAATCCCAGTTCTATACCAACTTCTTTTTCAGTAGTAAATTCCGCTTTTAGGTCTGGATTTAAGAAACTGGTACTAAGGGTAAAGCCAGCCTGAGATCCATAAGGAAATCCATTGCTTTGTGAAACAGTATTGTTTAACCTATACGGACCTATACTAACCTGACCTACTTTTGTCCACGCAGCTCTTACTTTTCCATAACTCAATACGCTATTATTTTTAAATCCAGGAATTGCATCGGTGAAAACAAACGATACATCCACACCCGGATAGAATATAGATCTATTTTGTGGTGCCAGTTTTGAAGTCCAATCATTTCTTGCGGTACCATGCACGAATAAATAATTTTTATACCCAAGAGTTAGATCACCAAAAACAGAAACGAGGCCTTCAGAAGCATACTGCTGATCAACTGTTGGCTCACCAAGGCGATAGGCGATATTGTATAACCCGGGAACAATTAAGCTTGTTGTACTAGTATATATATAGCTGTACTGCCTTTTAGAAAGATGATTACCCAAAATTAATTTAGTGGAAAAATCACCAAAGGATTTATTAGCTGTTAATAATGCATCCCCGCTTATTCTGTTATTATAGGTAAGCTGATCATAAACCTGGGGCTCAAGGTTGCCATTTCTGGAATAACTGCTGCTTGCCCCCCATGGATCGCTCAAAGTATAGGCACTGTACTTAACCCCGGCAATTGTTTCCTTATAGTTTTGATCATTACGGGTATAAGCCGCATTATAAGAGAGATCTAACCAATTGGTTAATTTGAAAGATAATCTCACGTTACCAGTAAAAGTATTGTTTCTTACGAGCGATCTGTCATTATCAATATACCAATAAGGATTACCATAATAAGCATTATAATATCCATCAGGTGTTGAAAAAATATTATTTTTCCAATCTTTAAAATATTTAAGATCTACATGCTGAGGCTGATTTAATACCTCCCAATATAAAGGGTAGTATCCTTTATCATAATTGGTAGTATTACCAATTACATCATTTTTCTCAAGACTATACGATACGTTAAAATCAGCGCGGAATCTTCCATATTCTTTCATGGCATTTATCCTAAATGTATTTCTTTGCGCTTTATCTTTCGGAATTGTACCAGTTATAGAAACATTTTGATAACTTAAATACAATGAACTTGTAGCATCTCCTGTTGATAGGTTAACATTATTTTGTAAGGTTATACCTTTATCAAAGAAATCACGGGTTCTATTTGGTATGGCTGAATAAGTAACCATCCGGGTGCTATCGTAGGAACTTCCGTCAGAACGGAAAACTTTTATAGGACCACCCAAGGGAACTAACCTACCGTTGTACTCAGGACCATAGCTTTGGTTTTCGTAAGGAAAATACAAATGAATAGGGTCTTCAGGAAAACTAACCCCAAATGGATCTGAGCGATCTTCACCACCGTAACTACCAAACCTGTTTTGAAGTTTTGGCATATAAGAAATTCGTTCAGTTTGTACGGTGCTGCTGAAATTGATTTTAGGAACACCTTTACTGCCCCTCTTAGTAGTTACAACTAAAACACCATTAGAAGCATTTGAACCATACAGTGCCGAAGCTGAAGCGCCTTTCAATACAGTAAGAGATTCAATATCGTTAGGATTTAATCGAGCCAAAAAAGAATTGTCAACAGCAACGCCATCCACAATGGCCAGTGCCTGATTATTACCTGTGATAGATCTATTACCTCTTAATGTAACCCGAACCTGAGGATTTACGCTATTATCAGCTGTCTGAATTTGCAAACCGGAAACCTTACCTGTAAGTCCGGTAACAGGATTTACAACCTTAGTTTGATTAAGATCAGCACCAGAAACTGTTGCAGTAGAATAACCTAATTCTCTCGGTTGTCTTTTAATACCAAAAGCAGTTGTTATTACTGTTACTGCGGATAACTCAGTACCACTCCGAACTAAAGTAGCATTTATCGTGGACTGGTTACCTACAGGGATTTCACTTGTAGTAATACCAACTCCACTAAAAACTAAAGTTGCGCCAGAGGGAACTGATATTCTAAAATTACCATTAGCATCAGCAGCAACGCCGGTTCTGGAACCTTTTACTCTTACAGAAGCGCCTTCTATTGGGGCTCCTTTATCATCAGTTACAGTACCTGTCACCACGCGGTTTTGGGCAAATGCCAACACTCCACTGAGCATAAGCATTATAAACAGTGTTAAGACTCTTCTCATGTGTAATTATGTTTTTTTAAGTTGTAAATATAAAGGAATTTTTAAAAACAAAAATAAAAGTTAAAATCATTATTATTACAGACATAGAAGTATTTGAAAATGCTGCATTGTAGTTCTTTTTTAAAGATTAAAAATCGTTTGCAGCTTTACTTCTGTTTTTTTGTTTCCTCTTATTTCATCTAAACCGCTGCCAATTACTTTTTTATCAGGATATATTGTTTGGGCTAAGCGAAACCAAAAAGACCATTTCCTGGTAATGTCATAATTGAGATTAAGATAATAGCGGTACCCTTTATCGTAAAATACGGGAATTGAAAAACTGTAAAGCACATCATTTTCATAAGCATACAACCGGCTGTTATAACTATCGGTTTCAAAATATTGTAACCTTATATTACCTGAATATTTTTTTAATAGCGGCTTATATATTACATCAGCATAGGTAAGAAATCCCTGTTCAGGAGAAATACCATGTTTATCATACCATTGAATTTCAACCCGTGAACGAAACGTAACTGCTGAACTTAATTTGTAACTTAATTGCGTACGCCAGTTTTGTTTTGGTTTTAAAATAACAGGATTTAAAGTAAGTGAATTGGGATTATCATCTATTGCTTTTCTCTCAGAATGATATTTTGAATATATTTCTATTTGCTTATTTGGCTTATAGGTTATCTGCAATAAATAATCATTTCCGGCTGTAGGCGCATCTACTCTATATTTCAGCCATGGAAAACTATATAAATCTGCATAAGCATCAATTCTCCAAACATCTGTTGGGTTAATGCTTATACCTGCATAAAATCCTTTTTCATTTGTAGGAAATGTGTTTTCAGTAAATGCATTTGTATAAAGAGATTGATATCCTTTGGAGATATTTCTATATAAAAAACTCATATCAACCCTTGCATCCGTGCTAATTAATAAACCATTTATAAATGCTCTATCAAACTTTTCATCAGTAGCAGCCTCGCCAAAAAAATGCATGTTTTTAAATGTATAACTGTAGTCAATACTATAATTACCCCACTTATTTCCGTTTAAAGCATATTTATTATAAGTAAGTGGAGACTTGATTATAGGATATTTAAAACGATAATGCACGCCGTTTATGCCTGCATGAAAATTATTTTTTGAAAATGAAAAATTACCCCCCAAGGTTAATTGTTGTTGCGAATTTTTATCTGCAACTTCACTATTGGTGCGGTGATAACCTGAGGTTTGTAAGGATGAAACAAAATCTTCATTGTGTAAAGTATCAACTATAAAATTTGCATCAACTTTCCGGAGGCTTACAAATCCTGTTGCTTCTAAATACTTTTTTTTAAGGGTAATGCCTGCACCCCGATGAAAAAAAATCTCACCTGCAGAATTGTATGGACGCAAAACATCGTCCTGTCTTTTTATATTTAATACATCTGAGCTTTTTTTAAAAGCAAGTCCCATCCATTGGGTTAACCCCTGGCCCAGATTCACTATAAAATCGCCTACAGCAAAAGATTTTACAGAACCAATATTCTTTGCAAAAATATGCGCCGAATAAAAATCAAATCCTGATTTTTGTGCACCTTTAAAAAATTGTTCCCCTGCATCTTTCTCTGCAGTTATACCATATTGCAAAAGATTTTTGTAAGAATATTTATACCGGACAAAAACTTTCTGCTGGCTTCCCGGATAAAAATTTTTTGCAGTACTGCTGTTTAATAAATATCCTTTTGATTTTTCCAAAACCTGTGTAACTCTTGCCAGTACACTTTTGTCCCCATTCTTTAATCTGCCTCCCAAGGAAGTAAACAGTTCAGGCTGATCATCTACAATAATAAAAGGCCGCAATTTTCGTAACAGCATTGTATTCCAGGCGGGTACTGCCTGCAACTCATAAATATTAATAAACTTTCCAAAAATATTTCTATAAGAAATTAAATTTTGAATTTGTAAAGCGCTAAGTATTTTTAATTGTTTCAGTTCACTTTCATTGGCAATATTGAGATTTAGAGGGTATTTAAGAAAATGCTGCAATTGCTGCAGGTAAGAGTCGTCTTCGGTTTCAAGATCATTATTATTTTCTGTAAGATTTTCCAATTGTTGTTCAACAATGGGAGAAGGGTCAGCAGGTTTTTCCTGTGCACGGGCAGAATAAAAAAAACATTGTGCCAACAAAAAAGCCGATATCCAATAAGATATTATCTTAGAAAATTTTTTCAATTTTCTTTTTTATTAAAATTTATTATTAGCAATAATCCCGGTGTTATACCAAGTTGCGGATGATAGCTGCCATTGATATCTAAACGAAAATTTTTCCAGGCAATACCTGCACCTACATAGCTGTTTGTGGTTTCTGTTGAAGTGCCTGCTCTTACAAAAAATTGTTTTTTAAAATTGTATTGAAATCCTGCTTCCACATTTATAGGCTCACCTTCTTCTTTAATTATCTCTGTGCTTACAAAAAAATTCTCTGATGCCTCGTATCCAATTCCAAATTTATAAATGGAACTCAGTTTTTCATTATTAGTTTTTGATAATTTACCTCCTACAGGGTTGTATGCATGAATGCCTACATTTAATTTTTCTGAGAGATGGGCAATAGCGCCTATTTCAAAATCCACTGCAGAAGAATTTCCATAAGCCGGAATTCTAAATCCATAATAATTAAATTTTATTCCAACATCTAATTTGCTTCCTAAGCTTTTGGCATAAGCTAACCCAATTTGCGATTCATTATAGTTTTTAAATCCAAAATAATCAGCCTGCACTCCAAAATTGCCCTGGGCGGTTGGTAAAACAAAAATGGCAGTGTACATATTAGTTGCGGAAAGCAAGAATCTTCTTTCGCCATAAACGCCGGCTGCACTGTTTTTAATTTGAGCAAGAGCAGCCTGGTTAGATGTAACAGAAAAAGCATCCACATGATTTTTGCTGTAAGCTCCTAAACCCACATAACCCGCTGCTATCGGTCTCCTTACTGCCTGGGCAAAAACAGTATTGAATATTAAAATATAAATAAGAATCAGGTAAAAAATTTTCAAAGCCTTAAATTATTAAACCTGAAAAATAACAGATAAAAATTAATTTTTGATATTCACAACAAAAAGAATTTAAAACCACTGCAGGTAAGTAATTTTGCTATATGCAATTATTAGATGGAAGGCTTGCATCCCAAGCAATAAAAAATGAGCTTAAAAATAAGGTTGAGGAACTAAAAATACAGGGTAAAAAAGTTCCTCATCTTGCCGCTGTTTTGGTGGGTAATAACGGTGCTAGTGAAACCTATGTTGCATCTAAAGTAAAAAGTTGCGAAGATATTGGTTTCACTTCTACCCTGCTGCGGTTTGCTGATGGTATTAGTGAAAATGAATTATTAAAAACCATACAAAAATTGAATGATGATAAAAATATAAATGGAATATTGGTACAGCTTCCATTGCCAAAAAATATCTCTGAAGAAAAAATAATTAATCTTATAGATCCTTTGAAAGATGTTGATGGGTTTCACCCGGTGAACGTTGGCAAAATGGTGCAGGGTTTATCAACTTTTATTTCTGCAACACCTTATGGAATTTTATTATTAATGGACCATTACAAAATAGAAACTAACGGCAAACATGCTGTGGTTATTGGCAGAAGTAATATTGTTGGCAAACCAATCAGTATTTTATTAAGCAGGAATAATTATCCCGGAAATTGTACAGTAACACTTTGTCATTCTCATACAAAAAATTTAAAAGAAATTTGTTTGGAGGCCGATATAATTATCACAGCCCTGGGCAAGGCCGGGTTTTTAAAAGCAGAAATGGTAAAACAAAATGCAGTTGTAATTGATGTAGGTATTACAAGAGTTGCTGATGCATCAAAAAAAAATGGTTATACAATAAAAGGTGATGTGGATTTTGAGAATGTAGCACCAAAATGCAGTTATATTTCTCCCGTGCCCGGAGGAGTAGGATTAATGACCATTGCAGCTTTGCTACTAAATACTTATAAAGCTTATCGCAATCAGTCAATGGTCACTGGTCAATAAGTTATTGATCTACAATTGACATAATGACTTATTGACCCACTGACTTTTAAAGATAAAATGGAGACAACATTAAACATATCACTTCCTGTAATGGAAGCTTTTTATACATTGCAAGGCGAAGGTTATCACCAGGGAAAAGCAGCATATTTTATTCGACTTGGCGGTTGTGATGTTGGTTGTGTTTGGTGCGATGTAAAAGAAAGCTGGGATGCTAATGCACATCCTGTAAAAACTATAAAAGAAATTATTCAAGAAGCAAAAAAATATCCTGCACGGCTTGCAGTTGTAACAGGCGGCGAACCTTTAATGCATAACCTCACTGTACTAACTAATGAATTACATACAGCAGGTTTTGAAACAAATATAGAAACATCAGGTTCATCAGCATTGTCCGGTAACTGGGACTGGATATGCCTTTCACCAAAAAAATTTAAAGAGCCTTTACCGGAAATATTATCATTTGCTGATGAATTAAAAGTTGTTGTTTTTAACCGATCTGATTTTGCATGGGCAGAAAAATATGCTGCATTGGTTTCAGAAAAATGCAAATTGTATCTTCAGCCCGAATGGGAAAAATCATCCATTGTAACACCAATAATTATTGATTATATAAAGGCAAATCCGCAGTGGGAACTATCATTACAAATTCATAAATACATTAACGTTCCCTAACATGTATGTACAAAGTAAGAAATACGATGTAGAATGTTGTTAACATAACTTAAAGAAATAGCCATATAATTCTTGCTAATTTTATCTTTCTAATTTATCCCTTATGAAAATGAAATCTAGCGCCTTGCACATCAAAATATTTCTTACTTCGTACTTCTTATTTTTTACCCTTTTCTTTTTACAAGCTCAATGGTACGATCCGCTTAAAGTAAAAACCAAAGCCACAGACATTTATTTACAGGGAATTGCAAAAGCACAAAATGGAAACCTTCCTGACGCAATAAGAATGATAAATGATGCAATGAAAATTGAACCGAAATTTGTTGATGCATATTTATCGGTGGCAGGTATGTATGCTGAACAAAAAAACTATAATGAATCAGTTAATCAGTTTGAAAAAGCATTTGCTCTTGATTCTGTTTATACAAAAAGTTATCTTCTTCCTTATTCAATTTCCTTATCAGGTACAGGAAAATTTAATGATGCACTGAAGGCCGTAAATAAATTTCTTACCACATCAAAACTTAATGACAGAAGTATTAAAGCAGGAGAGTTTAGAAAAAGATGTTATGAGTTTGCAATTGACTACGATAAAAAACATTCATCAAAAAATTATGTTTTCAATCCAAAAAATTTAGGAGAAAATATAAATTCAAAAGACCTGGAATATTATCCTTCTCTAACAATCGATGGTAAAAAAATTGTTTTTACAAGAAGAGTAAATTCCAGCACTGGCAGGGGAAAAGAAGAATTTTTTGAAAGCGATTTTATTAATGGACAATGGACTCAGGCAAAACAATTGGAAGGAAATATTAGCACCGGCGAAAACAATGGAGGTGCAGAAAATATTTCTCAGGATGGACAATGGATAGTTTTTGCAGGATGCGATTTCCGGGGCGGTTTTGGAAGTTGCGACATTTACATTTCTCATCTTACAAAATTGGGATGGAGTGCTCCCGAAAATTTAGGGCCGAATGTAAACTCAGAATTTTGGGAATCATCTCCATCACTTTCTCCTGATAAAAATGATTTGTATTTCAGCAGCAGCGTACCCGGAGGATTTGGAGGAAAAGATATTTGGGTTTGTCATAGAAAAGCAAATGGCAAATGGGGCCCTGCAGAAAATCTTGGCCCCGAAATAAATACTTCAGGAGATGATGCAT
The DNA here is from genome assembly GCA_030946075.1 of Bacteroidota bacterium. Lineage (GTDB taxonomy): Bacteria > Bacteroidota > Bacteroidia > Chitinophagales > Chitinophagaceae > Ginsengibacter. The sequence goes on from JALYYX010000245.1 coordinate 13,025, forward strand.
CACCTTTTATTCATGCAGATAATCAAACATTATATTTTAGTTCTAATGGCCACCAGGGGTATAGTGAAAACTTTGATCTGTTTGTTTCGCACAAACAACCGGATGGCAAATGGAGTAAGCCTGAAAATCTCGGTTATCCCATAAATACAATTGATGAAGAAGCATCGCTGATAGTAAGTGCCGACGGTAAAACAGCATACTATGCAAGCGATAGAAGTGATACAAAAGGCGGACTTGATATTTACACTTTTGAGTTAAGAGAAGATGTTCGTCCTGCAAGAACATTGTGGGTTAAAGGAAAAGTTTTTGATAAGAAAACAAACAATGGTTTACCATCTTCTGTTGAGCTTACTGATGTTAGTACTAAACAACAAATAAGCAAATTACAAACTGATGAGGATGGAAATTATTTAGTTACACTTCCTGTGGGGAAAGATTATGCATTTAATGTAAACCGGAGAGGGTATTTATTTTATTCAGAAAATTTTGATCTTAGTAATAATGCTCCTGATTCTGTTTACCAAATTAATATTCCGTTGCAGCCCATTGAAGCAAATGCAAGCATCATTTTAAAAAATGTTTTTTTTGATACAAAACAAACGCAGCTAAAACCTGAATCAATTACAGAGCTGGATAATGTGGTGATTTTAATGAAAGAAAATCCAACAGTAAAAATTCAAATCGGCGGGCATACAGATAATGTTGGCAAGCCTGAAGACAATGTAAAACTTTCTTTAGGCAGGGCAGTTGCTGTAGTAAATTATTTATTAGGTAATGGAATAAAAAATGACAGACTAACATTTAAAGGTTTCGGCGAAACAAAACCAATTGCAGACAATAAAACAGAGGCTGGCCGTGCATTGAACAGAAGGACCGAGCTGATTGTGATTAGTAAATAAAAAGAAATAACTTTATAAAAACGAAAAATGAAACTTACAGTTGTAATATCAAAAGGTGAAGAATTTTATATTGGAACTATTAAAGAAATACCTTCTGTTATTTCTCAAGGCACAACTATAGATGAAGCAAAAGCAAATGTTTTAGATGCTTTGGAATTTTATTTAGAAGACATGCAAAATGAAAATGATTCCGGGAACAAGGTGCTGGAAGAAGATTTAATTTTTGCTGATGTGAGTTAAAAGAAATCAGTTTATAAAACATTTGGAAAATAATAAATGTCACTTACATCGTCACGGCTCCAAACACGATATTTACCAAAATACTTTTACGAAAAAGAAAACTACGCTACCACGTCATCCTAAATTGGATAAGCATCTTTGCGATTTAATCTGCTAACAACTCGAAATTCCTAAAATGTGATATAATTTTCTTTTATTCGTTGTTTGATTTGTTCATGAACAACGACCTGCTTTACCAAATTTCGTTAACACTTATTCCCAACATTGGAGATGTGCATGCAAAGGCATTGATAAATTGTTTTGGCACTGCTGAAGCAATTTTTAAAGCAAAGAAAAAAGAGCTTGAAGAAATTGAAGGTATTGGTTTAATAAGAGCAAAGTCAATAAAGGAATTTGACGAGTTTAAAACGGCTGAAGAAGAAATTGTATTCATAGAGAAGTATAAGATCACTCCTCTGTTTATAACCGATAAAAATTATCCACAGCGCTTACTTAATTGTTACGACAGCCCGTCAATGCTGTATTACAGGGGAAATGCAGACCTTAATCAATCAAAAATTGTTGCAATTGTTGGTACCAGAACTAATAATGATTATGGCAAATCCGTTTGTGAAAAACTGGTGGAAGATATGGCAGAAGAAAATATTTTAATTGTAAGCGGGCTGGCATTTGGCATAGACAGCATTGCTCATAAAACTGCAATAAAAAAGAATTTGAAAACTGTGGCTGTATTGGCTCACGGGCTTGATACAATTTATCCTTCACAAAATAAATTGCTGGCGAAACAAATGATTGAGCATGGCGGATTACTTACCGATTTTAAAAGCAAAACAAAGCCTGACAAACAAAATTTTCCAAAACGAAACAGAATTGTTGCAGGCATTAGTGATGCAATTATTGTTGTAGAAACAGGCCTGAAAGGCGGATCATTAATTACCGCTGAATTAGGCAATGGGTATAACAAAGATGTATTTGCGGTTCCAGGTAGAACGAATGATATAAAAAGTGAAGGATGTAATTATCTTATCAAAAATAATAAAGCCTGCCTCATCACTTCTGCAACTGATCTTTTAGAAAATATGGGATGGAAAGAACAGAAAAAAACTTCTGCGAAAAAGCAGCGTGAACTATTTATTGAGCTGTCTGATGAGGAAAAGATCATTGTAAATATTCTCCAACAGCAAGAGCAAATTCATATTGATGAGCTCTATATAAAAAGCACTCTGAGCAGCAGTGCCGTAGCAGCTGCCCTGTTAACTTTAGAAATGCAGAATGTAATTGCATCTTTACCGGGTAAAATATATAAACTCCTTTAAAGACAGTCAATTATTTCTATCTCCTTTTTATTATTGTTCCAGTAAAACCAATTCTGCAACTCATGAACATATTTTATCCACTTGGGATATTTAATTTTCTTACTCATTTTTTTTAGAATATCTTCTGTGATCGGGATAGGTTCTAATTCTTCGTATGATGCAAAAGGGGTTTCTTTCGTTATCATATCATCTTCAAAAGGCTCACTTCTGTGCTCAAGATGTGAGCTTATATAACCTGCTTTATCAGGCAGCAATGCCGCTATCTCAACTTCTATTTTTGCCTCAATATTTGAATGAGAAAAATGCGGATTCCAGTAAACAAAATTTCCAATTCGTAATTCATCCTGCTGTATCATCGTATCTAAAATTAAATAAACAGTACTATATAAAAAGATTTAGGCTGATGTATTTTAAAAGTGCCGCCAAACAATTATTTATGTTTGCATAAAAAAATTTACATGATAAAAATAAATGAAGAAAATCTTGTAGAGCGATTCATCCGTTATGTGCAAATAGACACCCAGAGCGATCCGCAAAGCAATACATTTCCAACAACAGAAAAACAAAAAGATCTCAGCAGAATTTTATTAAATGAGCTGCACCAAATGGGTGTAAGGGCAGAAATGGACAGCAATGGCTATGTGTATGCAACAATAGATTCAAATTCGGAGAAACAAAATGTTCCGGCAATTTGCTTTTGCAGTCATGTAGATACAGCGCCGGATTGCAGCGGAACAAATGTGAAACCAATTCTTCATAAAAATTATAATGGCAGCGATATTGTATTACCTGATGATACTTCTCAGGTTTTAAAAATTGATGATTCGCCCTATTTAAAGAAACATATTGGCAGTGATATAATTACCGCAAGCGGAAATACTTTATTAGGTGCAGATGATAAAAGCGGTGTGGCAATTATTATGCAGGCAGCAGAATATTTAATTAAAAATCCTGAAATAAAACATGGTGATATTAAAATTGTTTTTACTCCTGATGAAGAAGTAGGAAAGGGAACTGCGAAAATTGATATGGAAAAAGTAGGAGCACAATTCGGATATACTTTGGATGGCGGAGAAGCAGGAAGTTTAGAAGATGAAACGTTCAGCGCTGATGGAGCAAATATAATTATCAATGGAGTTATTGCACACCCGGGTTATGCGAAAGGTAAATTGGTGAATGCAATTAAAATAGCAGGCGAAATTTTAGATAAACTTCCCAAGCATGAATGGGCGCCGGAAGTAACAGAAAAAAAAGAAGGATTTGTACATCCTGTAAGAGTGGAAGGCATTGCAGAAAGAGCAGCAATAGATTTTATTGTGAGAGATTTTGATAATGATAAATTAAAACAGCATGGTGAAAGATTAAAAAAACTTGCAGAAGATATTATAAAAAAATATCCGGGTACAACAATGGAGTTCACTATTACTGAACAATACAGAAATATGAAAGGGGTTCTTGATAAACATACTGAAGTTGCGGGGTATGCATCAGAGGCTATAAACCGCGCCGGACTTGATGTTAGAACAGAAAGTATCCGCGGTGGCACCGACGGAAGCCGGTTAAGCTATATGGATTTACCATGCCCCAATATTTTTACAGGCATGCAAAACATTCATTCAAAATTAGAATGGATTGGCGTAAAAGATATGGTAAAATCTGCAGAAACAATTGTGCATTTATGTATGATTTGGGAAGAGAAAAGTTGATGTACAGATATGAAGATGAGAAGATGTGCAAAGGAAAATTTTATGAAATAATTATCCTTTTAATTTTACTTCGCTTTTAGGCATGGCCTTAATGAACAATTTGTTTATGAAACCCAACAATACTAATAAATGATTCAGAACTCATAATTCAAAATTCTAAATTATTAAATTACCTTCAACCAAATATATCTGCAATGAAAGAATTTATTATTAATTACTGGTGGCTGATATTACTTGCTTTTGCATTGTTGAGTTGTTTTGTTACTATTCAACAGGGTTATATTGGTGTTATCACGATGTTTGGCAAATACAGGCGCATCATGCGTCCCGGCCTAAACTTTAAATTGCCGTTTTTAGAAAATATCTATAAAAAAATAAGCATTCAAAACCGTTCGGTCGAACTTTCTTTCCAGGCAATCACCGTAGATCAGGCAAATGTTTATTTTAAAAGCATGCTGTTGTATGCTGTGCAAAATGAAAATGAAGAAACCATTAAAAGAGTTGCTTTTAAATTCATCAGTGATAAAGATTTAATGCAATCGTTAGTAAGAACGGTTGAAGGTTCTATACGATCTTTTGTGGCAAGCAGAAGGCAGGCAGAGATATTAACTCTTCGCAAAGAAATTGTTCAGTTCGTAAAAGAACAAATTGATTATGCATTGGAAGAATGGGGTTACCATTTAATTGATCTGCAGATAAATGATATAACTTTTGATACAGCGATAATTGAAAGCATGAGCCGTGTGGTAGCAAGCAACAATTTAAAGGCAGCAGCCGAAAACGAAGGCCAGGCCTTACTTATAACAAAAACAAAAGCTGCCGAAGCAGAAGGTAATGCAATAAAAATTGCTGCAGAAGCAGAAAGGCAGGCAGCACAATTGCGTGGGCAAGGTGTTGCATTATTCCGGGAAGAAGTTGCAAAAGGTATGAGCCAGGCAGCATCAGAAATGAAACAGGCAAATCTTGATACAAATGTTATTCTGTTTAGCATGTGGGTAGAAGCCGTAAAGAATTTTGCAGAGTATGGCAAAGGCAATGTAATATTTTTAGATGGCAGCACAGAAGGAATGGAAAAGACAATGAAACAAATTATGGCAATGACACAAATGCCTGATAAAAAATAATCTTGCTATATAATTATGAGGTGCCGTAATATTGCGGCACTTTTTATTTTAAAAATTTTTGTATGAATTATTTTAAACAGGATAAACCTTTTGTGGTTCCCACAACTGATGGAAAATTAATTGAAGAGCATTTCGGTTTGGCAACAACACAAACATCGGAGCTTAGCATAGCCCATATGATTGCGCCACCGGGCTGGAGTGAACCTCATCAAAATCCTGAATTTGATGAGTACACTTTAATAAGCAGGGGCAAGAAAAAATTTGAGGTAGATGGTGAAGAAATTATTGTATCTGCAGGACAAAGTATTTTAATTAAGAAAGGAAGCAGGGTTCGCTACTCAAATCCTTTTGATGAAGAGTGTGAATATTGGAGTATCTGTTTGCCTGCATTTTCTATGGATCTTGTTCATCGTGAAGATTAGGTGCCAGATGACTGAAGCCGGCAGACGTTTTCAATTACGTTAAAATTTTTTTTACAATCAACCTTAACCAATTTACTCTTTACATTTGCCCTGTCCCAAAATATCGGGATGTAAAACCTTTACTAAATGCAATTATTTTTTTTACAGCTAACAGATTCCGCTGCTCTTAAAACCTCTCCTCAAATACAATCACTTTGGGATGTACTTTACAAAGGTGGTGTGTTAATGATTCCACTTGCACTATTATTTGCAGCCGCTATATTTTTCTTTATTGAAAGGCTAATAGCAATTCGCAAAGCAAGTAAAATAGAAGATAATTTTATGAGCATCATCCGCGATAATATTGTTACAGGAAATGTGGCTGCCGCAAGAAGTATTTCAAAAAATAATACACATCCTGTTGCAAGAATTATTGATAAAGGAATTCAAAGAATCGGTAAGCCAATTGATGCTATTGAAAAGAGTATGGAAAATGTTGGCGTATTGGAAATGTATAAAATGGAAAAAAATCTTTCCATCATTTCTATCATTGCACGAATTGCGCCGCTGTTTGGATTTTTAGGAACCATTATAGGAATGCTGCAATTGTTTAAGGGCATTGCAGCCAGCACAGAGTACACTGCAAATACAATAGCAGACGGTATTTACGTAAAAATGATAACCTCGGCAACAGGTTTAATAATTGGGATTTTAGCTTACATCGGTCATAGCTATTTAACTGCTCAAATTAATAAGGTAGAAAACAAAATGGAAATTGCGAGTGCAGAATTTGTAGATATTTTGCAGGAACCAACAAGATAAAATTTACAATTATGAATATAGAATTATGAATTTAAAGTCTTGCTTATTCATAATTCAGAACTCATAATTCATAATTAATTACATGAGCTTAAGAAAAAGACATAAACAAATTCACGAAGAACTGGATACAGGACCGCTGAATGATATTTTATTTATACTGATGTTTTTCTTTTTAATTATTTCAACGTTGGCTAACCCCAATGTTATTAAAATGAGCAACCCAAAAGCAAAGAGCGATACTAAAGCAAAACAAAGTGTAATAGTAAGCATTAATAAAAACAAGGATATTTTTTTAGGGCAGAACAGAATAATCTTTGATTCTTTGGAACCTGCGCTGCGAAAGCATTTGAAGGTTGGCGTTGGAGATAGTATAAAGCCTGCAGTTGTGGTTAACGCTGATTCATTAGTAAGCTGGGGAGATATTGTAAGAATAATGCAGGTAGCAAAAAAATTAGGCGCTACAACATCTGCATCTGTATCAGGAACCAAATAATCTAACGATACACTTTTACCATTCTTTCTCTTCCATAAATATCATTTCTTCTTTCTGTTTTAAATTCTTTCTCAGCAAATATTTTTTCTGCCTGTTCTGAATAATTTTCATGAATTTCCACAAAGATTTTTCCTTCAGTTACTAAATGTGTTTCCGCAAAATCTGCTATTTTTCTATAAAAGATAAAGGGATCACTATCCGCTACAAATAAGGCTGTGTGAGGCTCATGGTCAGTTACATTTTTATTTAATTTACTTTTTTCATTTTCAGGAATATAAGGCGGGTTACTAACTATAATATTAAATAAGGGCAATGATGTCCATGATTTTTCATTAAGAAAATCAACCCTCTTAAAATCAATCTTTACATTTTGATCAGCAGCATTTTTTTTTGCAACTGCTAAAGCATCTTCACTAATATCTATAGAAATTATTTCTGTATTTGGTAATTCTTTTTTTAATGCGATGGGGATGCATCCGCAACCGCTTCCAATATCTAAGATTCTGAATTCTGAATTCTGAATTCTGAATTCTTTAATAATCCATTCAACCAATTCCTCAGTTTCAGGCCTTGGTATAAGCACATGCTCATTTACAAATAATTTCATTTTGTAAAACCATACTTCCTGTAAAACATATTGAACAGGCTTGTGTTGTAAAAGCTGCTGCAGTGCATTGTTTAATTGATTGATTGTCGAATCGCTTATAGCCTTTTGCTTATTTGCTAATCTGTCTAATCTTCTAATTTTTGCTATACTTTCAAAAATCCAATCAGTAATATTTTCGGATTCTCTCTCATCGTAAATTGTTTTTAATTGTCCCACAAAATGTTTGTATAACTCATCAATCGTCATCACTCAAAAATAATAAATAGAAAGGGCTATAATTAAGAAAACCCCTCCGAACTAACGAAGAGGTTATTCTCATCCAAACAATCCAAAATTAAGAGTTCTTATTGCGTTGACACGTTAGTAGAACAATGGATTGAAGGTTTAAAATCTTGGGCAGCGTATTGCTTCTTTACTGGAATGATTAAAATAAGTTTGGTAAGAAATTGAAAGCTCAAACCCGCCACGGCCATTGCTTGCGGTTTTTAATTGTGATAAATTTACATCGTAACTTACTGCTATTGTAAATGGTTTGTATTCTATTTTAGCAACAGGCACTATTGCATCTTTCCATCTTAAAAATGCGCCTGCATGAAAAACATATTTCGGGTCTTCCGGATCATCTAATTTAATTGAATATAAAACGCCGCCTATAGTTTCTGTACTGGTTCCCTGTTTGGAATAATTTGCATGAAATGTTACATAAGTATTATCAGTTACACCCATTTTTAGTCCGCCGGAAAAAACCCATTTAGGCATCAACTCAACATCTGCATTTCCATAGAAAGAATTTTTTGCAGGATGATTAAAATGATGGTAAGCAGCGCCAACATAAAAGTTATCATCTTCCCTTAACCCTATCTGAGAATTAAAACTAATGCCTGCACTTCCATCAATGTATGAATATCCATTGCCAGAGAAACTTTCGCCATCTCCTAAAGTTGGGTCATACGCAGAACCATTATACTGACTGTTAGTTGTCATTTTTGATCTGTCTATTTTTTTTTGTACAAGCCCGCCCATAAAGCCAACTGAGAGATACATGTTTTTTTCTTCACTTAAAGATTTATGATAATTAATTACAGGCAAAATATGCGTTGCAGTTAATGCAACCGTACCGGCTTTATCATACAACACCTCTCCACCAACACTTAAAAAATCGTTGCTGTGCCCTATTGGTAATTTATATTCTCCGTTAAATGAACCTGTTTGGTATGCATCTGTTACACTATTCCATTGTGTGCGGTAAACGCCTTGTACCCGTAAGTCTCCGCTGAAAATGCCCGCCAATGCAGGATTGCGTAGTAATGGTGTTTCAGAGAATTGTGAAAAATGTATGTCTTGTGAAAAACCTGAATTACAGACAACAAGTGTGTAAAATAATCCTAAAAAAAGTTTGTGTAAACAATTTTTCATAATCTGGATGTTGGATATTGGAATAACAAAGTGTTATCAAAATGTAAACGTTGTTACAGCATTTTTATTTTAAAATCACTTTACTTTTTTATAAATTTATTGTCAAATACAATATTAAAAAAATTCAAAATCATTCTGTACAAAAGCAAAAGGCTGAAATAAAATTCAGCCAGTTGCATTCATTATAAAACCAAGCGTCTTTATTGTATCAGCGCTACATTTCCTTTATAAGTAAGTATGGTATTGTTTTCACACAATATGTCTATTGTATAAACAAATACATCAGGGTCTAATTTTTTTCCTTTGTAAGTTCCATCCCAGCCTGATGTTGCATCATTGGCCTGGAAGTTGGCTTTTTCATAAACAACCTCACCCCAGCGATTGAATACTCTTAAATTTTTAATGCTGAATAAGCCTGTTCCTCTCGGATAAAAAATATCATTTGATCCATCACCATTTGGTGAAAAGGTATTGGGGATAAAAACATTTGCATTATTGCACAGCACATACACGGTAACCTTATCTCTGGCTTTACATCCGCCGGCATTTATTACCTCTACAGTATATTCTGTTGTTTGTGGAGGCTTAACTGTTATACCCGGAAACCTGTTTCTAAAAATACCTGAAGTAGGTGTCCAGATTATGTTTGTAACATCATTAGAAAAAACAGGATCAAGGTCAAGCGTTTGCCCTACATTAATTGTTTTATCACTTCCTGCATCAACAGTTGGTATCGGGTAAACTTTTACAGGCACATAACCGGTATCTTTAAAACAACCTTTATCATCAGTGCCAACAACCATGTAATTTATTGTTGATGTTGGTGTAGCGATAGGGTTTGCAATTGCAGTATTATTTAGTCCTGTAGCAGGCGACCATTTATAAGTGCTTGCTCCGCCTGCATTTAATTTTGCTGATTTTCCAAGGCACAATGTATCGCCTTTACTAACCTGCATTTTAAAAGGAACATTTACAGAAAGCATCACAGTATCTTTTGCAATACACCCATATATACTTGTACCCTGTACAATATATTTTGTTGATGAATCTGGCTTAGCCACTGGATTTGCGCAATTGCTGCAGGATAATCCTGATGAAGGACTCCAATTATAAGTTGCTGCACCTGATGCAGATAAATTTATTGATTGCCCTTTGCAAAGCCATGCATCTGCACTGGCATTTATAATTGGCAGGGGATAAGTTATAATAGTTTTTGTAGCTGTGTCTTTACAGCCACTGCTATTAGTTGCTGTTAGATGCACAATGTATGTGCCTGCCCCCAAATAAATATTTGAAGTATTTTGAAGTTTTGAAGTTTTTCCATTTCCAAAATCCCAATCCCAGGAGTATGCGGATGTATCAACTTTTAAAATATCACCTTTAAAATTTATAATAGCGGGAATACAAACTCCATTATTTGAGGTAATACCAATTTTGGGGCCGCTAACAATTTTTATTGGTGTTGGAAATAATGTTGTATCAACACATCCATTTTGGGTTGTTACTTTTAATGTTGTGTTATAGAAACCCGTAGAGCTGTAAGAATGAACAGGGTTCTGTAATACAGATGTGCTGCCGTCTCCAAAGCTCCAAAAGTATTTTGTAATAATATCATTACTTATACTTTGATCTTTAAAAGTTATATAACCTGAATCACATAAAGTTGTAGTAGTTGTATTAAAGTTGGCTTTCACTCCATAAACTCTTATAGAATCTGTTCCTAATATTGGTACCTGGCAACCATTAGGATCAACCAAAATCATTCTGGGAAGATATACTCCGTTATTTATATAAGTATGCGATACAATTGAGTCAGTAGTTGCCAATGTAGTACCATCATTAAAATCCCAAATAAAAGCTATCCTGTCTTTTGTACTTCCTCTAAAATTTGTTGTTAAAGGATTGCAGCCAATAATATTTGTATAAGTGAATGAACCCTGCGGGCCTCTTACAATAATTTGTTTTGTTTTTTGATCGGTACAACCATTATAACCGGTAACAGTTAAAACAATATTGAAAATACCGGGTGTAGTATAAAAATGCGTTGGATTATCCAATGTAGAAGAAGTACCATCACCAAAATCCCATGAACGTTTTATAAAGCCGGTTGAAAGATTAGTAAATGTAACAATCAATGGCGGACATGAATTAAGCGTATCAGTCATAGAAAAATCTGCCTTGGGATCAGATATCTGAATATAATTTGTTTTTACAACATTGGCTGTACATCCAAATTGATCAGTTATAGAAAGACTAATAGTATATAACCCCTGTGCGGAATATTGATGAGTTGGATTAATTGACGTGGATGTTACTCCATCACCAAAATTCCAATTATAGGTTAGATTAGGTCCGGTGGATAGATTAGTAAAACTTACCTGCTGTGTATGACACGAATTTGTATCAGGAGAAATAAAATCTGCAATAGGTTTCGAAATCATTAATGCATTGGTTTGTGCTATGCTATCAGTACACCCTTTACTGTCGATCACTTTTAGTTTTACAGAATATACACCGGCTGTGGTATAAGTATGCTGAAAGGGAGGAGCTATTAATGTTTGTTGAATACTATCACCAAAATCCCACATCCATTTTTGAATAGGATGTACACCATCACTATATGAGCTATCAATAAACGTAATAGCGCTATTTAAACAAATTCCCGGTACGTTGCTTTTAAATAATGCTACCGGGGCATCAACTTTTATATAAAGATTTTTTACAAGACTATCTTTACACCCTAAAACATCTGTAATTACAAGTGTTACATCATATTTACCTGCCTTAATATAAGTATGACTTATAGAAACCGTACCAGATGAGGTTTCTAAGCCATCACCAAACTTCCAGTAATAAGAACTAATATTAGCAGCATTGCTGTTTATTGCCTTAAAATCTGCAGCAGATCCTTTACAAATTACCGTATCAGTTGCCACAAAATCTGCTTTCTCAATTACAATATGAATCAATTGGGACTGATTATGTGAGCAGCCGGTTACATTATTTGTTACAGTAAGTTTTACATTATAAAAACCGGTATCTGCATAATTATGAACAGGACTTTGAGTTGTGGATGTTGTTCCATCACCAAAATCCCACAACCAAGTATCAGCTCCAATAGAATGATCAGTAAAAATTCTTTGTTTAGGATTGGCGCAATCAAAATCAGTGGAAAAAATCGCAATAGGTGGACTTATATGAATATAATCTTTAAACTTTAATGTATCAGGACATCCATTATTCCAAACAATTAAGGTAACCGTAAAATATCCTGTATCATTATATGCATGGGTAGGATTTTGCTGGGTTGAACTTGATCCATCACCAAAAAGCCAAAGCCATTTATCCGGAATACCTCCTGTAGTAAGGTCAGTAAAATTTATATTTTTAAATGCACACACATCTCTGGGGGTAGCTATAAAATCTATTTTTAGTTTATTGCCAGCAAGTATACCTTTTGAAACCGTTGTTGTTGCAGTGCACCC
>JALYYX010000272.1 GCA_030946075.1 Bacteroidota bacterium
CAATCGGGACATAGCAATTTTTTTTGACATGAATTAAAAAAAACACATCCTGTAAAAACAAGCATTGCAAAAAATATTTTCTTCATAAAAATTAATATTTTATTTCGATTGAATTGCACGCATTTGCCATTACAGTTACTGTTCTTCTAATTGTATCCCTTCCCTGCCTCCATGTTTTGTAAGTATATTGTCCTGCGGGTAAATTAAAATCCATCGAACCGCCGTAAGGATAACATGAGGGATCTCCAACACCCCCCCAGCTTTCATCTAAAATTTTTGTTTCATTATTTATATTAATATAGATAGGATTATAAACTAAATCTCTTGTCCAAAACCATACGGATGAGTTGCCTGATGGTATTGGATTTACAATTATCAGAACAGTATCTTTTGAAAACAAACCCCCTGCATCTGTTACTTTTAATTCAAACTGGTAAATGCCCTGTACAAGATTTGTTACCTGGGTTTGTACGGCATTTGCATTCGCAATATTGAATGATGAAGGCCCGGAAATTTTTGTCCAGTTATACCCGGTAATATTATTATCCGGATCTGTAGAAGCACTACCATTTAATATTGCTGAATTAAATGGCAAAGTAATTATTTGATCTACACCTGCATTTGCAACTGGTGGTTGGTTCACCGCAGGATTATTTACTATAACTTTTACTGTTGCGTTTGCTGAAAGACCTCCATTATCTATTACGGTTAATTGAAATTGATAAACGCCTGCTGCTAAATTTTTTACCACGGTTTTTGAAGCAGATGCATTGATTATGTTAGCCGAAGCAGGTCCGGAAATTTTGGACCATTGATAACTTATAATGTTGCCATCCGGATCACTTGAAGCGCTGCCATCAAGGCTTACACTATCTTTTGGCAAAGTGATGGTTTGATCGGCACCTGCATTAGCGATAGGGATGCGATTGGCAGCAAGTAGGGGCACTCCCTCAACCGGTACTTTTTTACAGGAAAGAAACAATATACATCCTGTAAAAAAAAGTATTGAAAAAATTATTTTTTTCATAAAAAATGGTTTTAAAAGCGTCTCTAAAATATTTTAACGAGTTGACAAAGTTGTGATGTAATGGTGAACGTGCCAGATCGTACGAGACTGTTTGTATTTAAACTAAAGGCCTGCCAGCTATGCTGTCCAATAGATACCGGGATCTTCATTACACCTATTGTATTACAATCAGTGGGCCCGGTTGGCGGAAGTGTGTAATACAACGTTATTAGGGCGCCACCATCAATAGATATATTTACAAAGCCTGCAGGATAGTACCCAAGTCCATCACCAAAGTGATACGGGTCTTCATTCCAAAAGCCTGCAACAGATGAAGAAGGCGGTGGTGGTGGATTAACCGAAATATTATTAAAAGGAGTTTCTTTTTTACAGGAAATAAAAAACATAAAGACTGAAGAAATGAGTATCGCAAAAATTATTTGTCTCATAAAAATTATTTTCTTGTGTTTTAAAAATCCAGCAGCCATACCTGCTTAGATATTACTCCATTTAAAAATCCTCCTGCTATATAAACTTTATCACCGGTTGAAATAACACCTGTGTATTGTAAGTCATGTGGAATTGAACAAACAGACCATGTTTGGGAGGTTACATCGTATATATCTACCGATCCGGGATCTCCTGAATAAAACAATATTTTATTTTGTTTCTTTACTGCTTTAAAATCGCCACGGGCCCGGGATAATTGATGATATGTGCGCAAACCTGTATTTACATCATACATTTCTACTTTATCTGAGTATGAATAGGGAAGACTAATACTTGTTTGCCCACCGGCCCAAAAAATTGTATTTTCTACGGCAATATTTGCCATAAACATTTTAGGTTCCGACAAGCTAATAGACGACCATGAATTTGAAAAGACATCATAAATATCAACCTTAGCTGAATTAACCATAATTGAGTGGGATCCTCCCGCAAAATATATTTTATGATTAAGTGCCGTAGCAGAATGATACGTTTTAGGTTCGCTTAAATGGTTTGTTGACCATGTGCTTGTAAGCATATCATAAATGTCAACAACATCTTTTGCTCCATAATCATCAGTGCCTCCAGAAAAAAAGATTTTATTATCGGTTGATGCTGCAGCTATCCTTTCTCTTTCAACACTAAGTTCAGCTGTGGACCAGATATTAGTTACTGCGTCATAAATATCTACCCTTGATGAATAATCTGATGAATATGCTGAATTGTACACACCTCCTGCAAAAAATATTTTATTACCCAAAACTGCCACGGCCATTCCGGTACGGGGTGCACTTAATTCAGCAGTGGACCATGCTTGCGAAACTTTGTCATAAATATCTACACGTGTGGAGGCATAATCTGTTTGATCAATACCTCCTGCAAATAAAATTTTATTACCGGCAGCGGCAGCCACTACCTCGGATCTGGCTATTGAAAGATTACCAAAAGGAGTTAATGGCATAGTACATGAAGGCACTGCCTTCTCCACTGTTATCATCATAGTATCATTACCGGCAGCGCCTTTGTCATCAACAACTGTTAAACGAAACCCATATGTTCCTGCTTCAAGATTATTTACGGAAACTTTTGCCTGGTTTGGATTAATTAAATTATACTGTGCCGGTCCAGAAAATTTTGCCCACAAATAAGAAACAATAGTGCCATCGGGATCATAAGAAGTGCTGCCGTTCAGAGTCGCAGAATTATTAGGTAAAGTAATAATAAGATAACGCATCGAAACAATAGCAACAGGTGGTTTATTACTGGCAGGAGGCGGTGGTGGTGTATTAATGATTGTACTAACAGGTGTTTCTTTGTTACAGGAAACAAATAATATAAATCCTGAAGAAATAAGAATTGCAAAAACTATTTGTTTCATAAAAGTGATTTTCTTGTGTTTTAAAAATCTAACA
>JALYYX010000376.1 GCA_030946075.1 Bacteroidota bacterium
GCATCTTCTTCTAATGCTTTTTTTAATATAACCCTGGGATCAGCCACAGTGCCTGTTATTCCACCTTTACTAATAATTTCAAAATGGTTTATTTTATTAGCTCTGTTTAAAAAAATAACTGCAAATACTTCATAGGCATAATCTTTTAAGGTTGCTTTAAGGTATTCAGCAATGTCGTTGCTTGATTTAATATTTGTTTTTATCAGTGAAGAAGTTGCCTGTCTTCTTCTTCCTAATTCCAGTGCTGCCGCCAATGTAATGGCCTTAGCTTCGCCAATGCCTTTTATTTTTATAAGATCATTTACTGATAATTTGCCAAGCTCATTTAAATTATTTTTCCCAAGTTGTAAAACTTCTTTCGCAAGTTCAACTGCACTTTTATCTTTTGTACCTGTACTTATTAATATGGCTAATAATTCTGAATCGCTTAAAGCTTCTGCACCTTTTACAAATAATTTTTCACGAGGTCTGTCATCGGCGGCCCAATTTTTTATTGACGTGGAAGACTTGTTGAAACTTTTCATAGCTGCGTGCTAATTCATCGCAATATAAATTATAATTTCGCTCCACTATTTATTTGCCTTAACTTCTCCGCAATGCACTCAAACGTAAAAATTTTTTCAGGAACAGAATCACAGCAATTGGCTAAACATATTGCATTAAAATTTGGTGAGCCACTTGGTAAAATAAATATTCAAAGATTTAGTGACGGAGAAATTGGTGTAGAGTTTCAGGAAAGCATTAGAGGGCAATTTGTTTTTTTAGTACAGAGTACTTTTTCTCCCACAGATAATTTAATGGAATTATTGTTGATGATAGATGCTGCAAAACGGGCATCTGCCTACAAAGTAATTGCTGTTATCCCTTATTACGGATATGCAAGGCAGGATAGGAAAGACAGACCGAGAGTTGCAATAGGGTCCAAGCTTGTGGCAAATATGCTTACTGCTGCGGGGGCCGACAGGGTAATTACTATGGATCTTCATGCCCCGCAAATACAGGGATATTTTGATATTCCTGTTGATCATTTAGATTCATCGGCTATTTTTATTCCTTACATAGAAGATTTAAAACTTAAAAATTTAACCTTTGCTGCTCCTGATGTTGGCAGTGCAAATCGCATTCGTGAAATAGCAAGTTACTTTGAAGTAGAAATGGTTATTTGTGATAAACACCGTAAGCGTGCAAATGAAATAACTAGCATGGTGGTAATAGGAGATGTAACTGACAGGGATATTGTATTGATTGATGACATTTGTGATACAGGCGGAACATTAGCTAAAAGTGCAGGTTTGCTGGTGGAAAAAGGTGCCCGGAGTGTAAGAGCTTTTTGTACACATCCTGTATTAAGCGGAAATGCTTATGAAAATATAGCAAATAGTGATCTTATTGAATTAGTTGTTTGTGATACAATTCCTTTAAAAAAAGAAAGTTCGAAAATAAGATCTATTTCAGTAGCTGATTTATTTGCAATAGCAATACGAAACGCTGTGGAAAATAAAAGCATTAATAGCCTTTTTTTAAGAAGTAAGATGATGAATAAAAAATAACCCTTACATGTAGATAAAAAAGCAGGAAACATATTTTCCGTTATGCTTCATCAATAAATGCCTATTATCCTTTGCCTGTATAACAATTTCCCTTACCTTTGCGCCTCTAAAAATTTAATAATAATGAACACAATTACAATCAACGGACAACTCAGGACCGATTTCGGGAAAGCAGCCACCCGGCAACTTCGCTCTGAGGAAAAAGTACCAGGTGTAATTTACGGCGGCGCTAAAGAAATAAATTTTTCAGCTCCTGTAACTGCATTTAAAAGTATTGTTTATACACCTGATTTTATGCTGGCAGAAGTTAAAATTGATAATGCATCATACAGGTGTGTATTAAAAGATGTTCAGTTTAATAAAGTTACTGACCAATTAATTCATGTAGATTTTTTAGAATTGGTGGAAGATAAAAAGGTTACCGTTACAATACCTATAAAATTTACAGGAGTTCCTGCCGGAGTAAAAGCAGGCGGTAAATTAGTTACTAAAATAAAATCTTTAAAAATAAAAACTTTACCAAAATATCTTCGTGAGAACATTGAAATGGATATTGCACATTTAGAACTTAATGATAATTTACGTGTAGAGGATGTTAAGGCAGATAATATGGAAGTTCTGAATTCTCCCCGTATACCTGTGGCATCGGTTACATTAACACGCCAATTAAAACAAGAGGAAGCCACCGTTAAAGCACCTACAACTGCAACCCCTGTCGCTGCTCCTACAGCAGTTGCACCTGCTGCCGGTAAAGGCGCTGCAACACCTGTAAAGGCTGCTGCTACACCTGCTGGTAAAAAATAATTTATAATATTTATAAAGATAAAATGCTCTCTATTCCATGAGGGCATTTCTGTTTTGATGCAAAAGTATTAAGTACAAACTTTACTTACCTTTGCCCACTAATTTTTTATTATGGGCATGGATAGAAATACAGTAGTGGGTTTTATATTATTAGCGCTTTTATTTTTTGGATATATTTATTATAATTCTAAAGGCCAGGAAGCTTTACAAAAAGAACAAGCACATATTCAGGATTCTATTAACAGAACAAAACCTAAGATAGATTCTTTTATAACAAAATCTAATACTATAAAAGCAGATTCCTCTATACAAAAATCCACCTTAGGTTTTCAGCAGGATACATTAAGTACTGAAAAGCTTATCACTTTAGAAAATCAAGTTTTAAAAATAACTTTTACCAATAAGGGGGGACAGCCTAAGATAATAGAATTAAAAAAATTTAAAACTTTTGATGGAAGACCTTTGATTATAGAAAATGGCACTTTCAATAAAATTTCCTATTTAATAAATACAGCGGACAATCAAACCGCACAAACTGCAGATCTGTTTTTTAAGGGTGATACCACAACTACCTCTGCCAAAAAATCCTTGAGTTTTATTCTCCGGAATGGAGATCAGTATATAGAACATGAATTTATTTTACCTGACAGCAGTTATATGCTTGATTTTAATATTAAACTTAATGGCGCTGATAAATTATTTACTCAGAATAAAATTAACCTTTTGTGGCAAACTCAGGCTATTCAGACAGAAAAAGATATTAAACATGAAGAACAACAATCTCAAATTTCTTATGTAACCGATGGTGATTATGATTTTGATAATCTTGGTTCAGGAAAAGATAAAAAATTCGATAAATCTGTTGACTGGATTGCTCTCAAACAACAGTTTTTTGCCTCTGCCATGCTTGCAAATAATAAATTTGAAAGCGGTGATGTTCAATGGACCGTTCCGGATACCAACACCCACATAATAGCTCAGGTAACTTCTAATTTAAAATTAAATGTACCGGCAGGAACTACATCCAATATTAATTTGCAATTATTTTATGGCCCCAGTGATTACAAAATTTTAAAATCTTATGGCAATCAAATGCAAAATATTGTTCCTCTTGGCAGTGGTATTTGGGCATTCGTAAAATATATTAACAGGGGATTTATAATGCCGGTTTTTAATTTTATGAGCAGTAAAATTGAAAGTCTGGGTTTAGTGATTGCTTTACTCACAATTATTATCAGGCTATTAATATCCCCACTAACGTATCAAAGTTATGTTAGCGGTGCAAAAATGAAATTGCTAAAACCCGAAATAGATGCTTTAAAAACAAAGTATGGAGATGATAAGCAAACTTTTGGGATGGAGCAAATGAAGCTTTTTAAAAGTGCAGGCGTTAATCCTTTAGGAGGATGTATCCCTGCATTGTTACAAATACCAATATTCTTTGCTTTGTATAGTTTTTTTAATTCCAATATCGGCCTTAGAGGGCAAAGTTTTTTATGGGCAAAAGATCTTTCTTCCTATGATTCTATTTTTAATTTTGGAAATATTCCTATTCTTAGTACTTTATATGGAAATCATATCAGTCTTTTTACCATTTTTGCTGTAGTTACCAGTTTATTAATTTCTTTATATGGCATGGCAAATATGCAGGATAATAGTAATCCCGTAATGAAATATATGCCGTTTATTTTTCCTGTTATTTTATTAGGGGTATTTAATAATCAGCCTTCAGCCTTAACGTGGTATTATACTGTATCAAATGCAATTACTTTAGTTATTCAATTTGTTATTCAGAAATATATAATTGATCATCAAAAAATATTGGCACAGCTGGAAGCGAATAAGAAAAAACCACCAACTAAGAGTAAGTGGCAGGAAAGAGTAGAAGCAATGCAGGCAAGTAATAAAAAACTGCAAACTATGCAACAAAAAACTAATAGAGGAAAGAAATAAAACATTTCTTTTGCAACTATTTGCTTTATTAAAAAGTCTTTATAAATAACATAACACAGAATAATGAAAATTGTAAGAACAGTATTTATTGCAATCATTCTTTTACATGCTTTTACATCAATGGGGCAGAAAACCATTTCTGAAGGCACATTGATATACAATATTTCTATTCAAACATCTGCTAAGGAACCAACTATGGCTGATATGATGGATGGCGCTACCACCACTATTTATATTAAAGGCTCCCAAAGCAGAACTGAATTGGTGAGTGGTTTGGGAAGTGATATTACCATTCATGATTCTAAAAATGGAACCGGTGTTATTTTAAAAGATTATAGCGGGCAAAAACTTATGATAATACTAACTAAGGAAGATTGGGACAGCAAAAATAATAAGTACCACGAAATAGCTTTTGAAACAACAAATGAAACATTGAATATCGCCGGTTATTCATGTAAAAAAGCTATAGCGAAATTAAAGGATGGCAGTTCATTTGTAGTTTATTATACCCCGGAATTAAATGTTGCTGACAAAGATTATGAGTATGAATTTAAAACGTTATCTGGCCTGGCTATGCAATATGAATGGCAATCGGGAAACAGAAAGTTTAAATATACTTTATCGAAAATAAATTTTGATGCTGTACCTTCTTCCAAATTTGAGATTCCAAAATCAGGCTATCGGGTAATGAGTTATGCTGAGGCAAAAAAGTAAGAATAATCAGCCTAATAAAAAATCCCGAATCATTTCGGGATTTTTTATTTAGAAGAAGTTATAAATTATTATTAATGAGGTCTTATTATAAGCTTATATCCCGTTGCAGCAGAATAAGAGGGAATTAAAACTTTTTGTTTATAGGGTACAATGTAAATTGTATTTCCTTTTTGGTAACTTATTATTGAATTATTAAAAATAAAATTGCCAATTTGCTGGTGGGTTAATACAGAGCTACCTTTGTAACTCAGACCTGTTTTTAAATTAAAGGGAATGGAATGTTTTAATGTGTTGATAGTTATAATATTAAAATGAATTTTACCACGTCTTCCAAAACCGCCTCTATCTGCAGTTGCGATATAAGTCGCAAAGCAGAAAAGTGATACAATCACGGCTAATTTGGAATACTTCTTCATTCTTGATTTTAAATTATTAACAAATTTAACAAATAAAATTGAAATTCCTAAAGAAAGTGTTATAATTTTTTATTGTATTAATTAACGTATAATCTGTAGAAATAGTATTTAATATTGGATCTATTTTCAAATTAATATTAATTTTAAGACAAGCATTTACTTATATGAAAGATAACCCACATAGGGAAGAAAAAGAATATCTAACAGAACTGCTGCAACAGTATACAAATTTAAAGCAAGGAATTGCTTACATTTTTATTGAAGAAGAATCTTTTGAAAAAATAATTGATTACTTTGATGAAAGAGATGAATTAGCCCAGGCATTAGAAGCTGCTGAATACGGCATACAGCAATATCCCTATTCTGCTATGTTGCAAATAAAGAAGGCTGATCTTTTAATAGCTAAACGACATTATACTGAAGCCCTGTTGCTGTTAGAAAAGGCTGAACTGTTAGATAGCGGTGATATTAATTTATATATTCTTAAAACGGACGTTTATCTGGCTATGGATCAGCAAATAAAGGCTGCTGATCTTTTAGAGAAGGCCATTTATTTTTTTGAGGGTGATGAAAGAATAGAATTACTTTTTGAACTCGCAGATGTATATGATGATTATGAGGAGTTTGATAAGGTTTTTAATTGCCTTAAACTAATTCTTGAGCAGGATGCAACAAATGAGGAGGCGCTTTATAAAATTTGTTTCTGGACAGATTATACAGGCCGGAATGAGGAAGGTATAAAACTGCATCAAAAAATAATAGAAGAACATCCATTCACCGAGCTTGCATGGTTTAATCTCGGAGCAGCCTATCAGGGAGTAAAATTGTATGAAAAGGCAATTGATGCATATCAGTATGCCATAGCAATTGATGAGAAATTTGATTATGCATATCGCAATATGGGGGATGCTTATTTGCGGATGCGTATGTATAAAGATGCAATTGAGGTTTTGCAAAAAGTATTAGAATTAACAAGGCCTGAAGATGTTATTTATGAAGCAATTGGATATTGTTATTATAAATTAAAAAATTATGCCCAGGCAAGATTTCATTATAGAAAAGCATCACATCTAACGCCTGAAGACAGCCATCTTCACTATAAGATAGCCTGCACATATATGAGTGAGGAACAGTGGGAGAGTGCAATAAAAAATTTGGAAAATGCAATGCGTATTCACCGCACAAAACCTGATTATAGTTTTGCATTAGCGCAATGTTTTATGCAGTTGAATAAAACCAAAGACGCAATTATTTATTTTTCAAATTTTATAAAAGCCCGCCCTAAAAATATTAAAGGTTGGAAGGAATTGATAAAATGCCTTTATAACGCAGGGTTTTATGAAGAAGCGCTTGAGCAAATTTATAATGCCCAAAAAAATACAAGTAATAAACCAATTCTTTCTTTTTATAAAATTGCTGTTCTTTTTTGCTTAGGAAAATCAAAGGATGCCCTATTATTATTAAAGTCCGCAATGGGTTCATATCCCAGACTTATTAAAGAGTTGATTGAATTAAATCCTTCACTTCTTCAAAATCAAAACGTTATTGAAGTTGTTTCAAAATATAAGAACAAGAAAACTTCCAGATAGTATTTTCAGAAAAGAATGATTTTGCCCATTGTATCTTCACAACTTATCTTTACCACCTTCTTAAAAAAGCATGTATGAATTTTAATTTATCACAAATTCCTGAAAGAAATAATAAGCCACGTGAACATGGTATTACAATGGTAATGGATAAAGGACTTAGCATTCAGGAATCAAAAAATTTTTTAAGTGTAGCCCATCCGCATATTGATATTGTAAAGTTTGGTTTTGGAACTGCATTTGTAACGCCTGATTTAAAAGAAAAGATTGAAGTTTACCAATCGTACAATATTCCGGTATATTTTGGTGGTACTTTATTTGAGGCATTTCTTATTCGCAACCAGTTTCAGGATTATATAAATATTTGTAAGGAGTATAATATTACTTACGTGGAAGTGAGTGATGGTTCAATTGATATTCCTCATGCAGAAAAATGTGGCTATATTGAAAAACTTACAAAATTGGCAACCGTGCTTAGCGAAGTAGGCAGTAAGGATGCTGCTCATATTATTCCTCCCTATAAATGGATAGAGTTAATGAAGGCTGAGCTCGAAGCCGGTTCATCTTATGTAATTGCAGAAGCAAGAGAAGCTGGCAATGTTGGTATTTATCGCGGATCCGGAGAGGTACGGGAAGGATTGGTGCAGGAAATCCTTACGCAAATTCCTGAAGAAAAAATTATTTGGGAGGCTCCCCAAAAGGCGCAGCAATTATATTTTTTAGAGTTAATAGGCTGCAATGTAAACCTTGGAAATATAGCCCCATCCGAAGTTATACCTCTGGAAGCAATGCGTATTGGCTTACGTGGCGATACTTTCCATTTATATCTTGATAAAGAAATTGCCTGATGAAATTGTATGGATTAATAGGTTACCCTTTAGGTCATTCATTTTCAAAAAAATATTTTTCAGAAAAATTTCAAAAAGAGAATATTACGGATTGCCGATATGATCTTTTTCCCATCACTTCTATTACCGATTTACCCGCATTATTAAAAAACAACGCCTTATTACATGGTTTAAATGTTACTATCCCATACAAACAAAGTGTTTTGCCATTTGTTACTGATGAAACGCATGAAGTAAAAAAAATTGGCGCAGCAAATACAATAAAAATTATTGGCGATAACTTAATTGCTTACAATACTGATGTTATTGGTTTTGAAAAATCTTTTGTAAAAAACTTACAGGCACATCATACAAAAGCCTTAGTATTAGGTACAGGGGGATCATCTAAAGCAGTGCAATTTGTTTTAAAAAAATTCCATATGGATTTTTTATTGGTTACGAGAAATGAAGAATTGAAAACCGGAGTAATCAATTATTCAATGATAGACGAATTAATACTTAATGAATACACTGTAATAATAAATTGCACGCCGGTAGGCTTATATCCAAATGTTGATGTATGCCCTGCATTACCATACCAATTTATTTCTGATAAACATTATTTGTTCGATCTTATTTATCAGCCGGAAAAAACATGGTTTTTGAAAAATGGTGAAGAGAAAAATGCAATAATTAAAAATGGGTATGAAATGCTGGTTATACAGGCTGAAGAAAGCTGGAGAATATGGAATGAAGATTAAAAAATATCTCTAAGTTGTTGAGGAATTACAACAACTTTTTTCTGCTCATAATTATAACAAACCATGGTTGTTTTTGCATTAGCAATTAAAATTGATTTAATATTTCTTTCAGTAATTAATTTATAAAACAATTCAAAACTTACTTTTGAAACTTCTCCAATACTAATTTTTACTTCAATAATATCTTTATAAAAAGATTCGTTTTTAAATTCCACAATAAGCTCACTCATAAGCAAGCCTATACCTTCTATATTTAATTCGGTATAACCATAATGTTGAAAAAATTGTACTCTTGCCTCATGAATAATGGCTACCAGTGCATCATTGCCCACATGGTCGCCATAATTAATATCAGTAATTCTTACAGGAATTTTAATTGGAATATCAAAGTATTTTTCAGGAAAATGAAGTTTTACTCTTGCCATAAATAAAATTTATAACAAAGTAAGGAAGAATGCAGAAAGATTATTTTTTATCCTTTAATGTTTTGGTAAGCTCAAATATATCTAAAAAGTTTCCGGGAGTAGGGGCTAAGGTATTTGCTTTCATTATTTCTTTCCATTCATTTACTTTCTTATTCCAGGCTGGCTTTAATGCTGAGTTTTCTGATGAAGACGAATCAATAAGGCTTGCCATTTTTGCAGAAATTTTAACCGACTGTCCCTGTGGCCCTGCTATTGTAATATAACCTGAATTATTATCCGTAGTTGTTTGGGTGGAAGAATCAATTTTTTTATCAGTAATATTTTTATTTTCCAGGGGGCCTCCTTTATCTTTTTGTGGAATATTTTTTGCGATCAATTCATCATCAGCTTTGCTTTCAGTATCAATTTTTCCCTCAGTTGGTACGGTCATTATTATTTCCTCTTTTTTATCAGGGCCAGTTTCATTTTTATTTACAGGGTTATTTTCATTTTTTAAAGTAGAAGAAGAAAAAATAAATTGCCCGTTAGTGTCTGTCTTAGAACGATTGGTAAAAAAGATTAAGCAAAATAAAAGTACAGCAACAGAAGCTGCAGCTAAACTATAATAAAATATTTTCGATCTATTTTTTTGCAGAGGAATAACAGTTGCTTTATTAGTGTCCAATTCTGCGGCAATAGATTCCCAAACACCCTGTGGAGGTGTTACTTCATAATTATACATTTTATGTTTTACATTATCCATAGCTAAAGATTCACTGCATCATTGCTCGTTTTGTTTAATCTGTTCTCAATCATTTTTTTTAAAACTGTTTTTGCTCTTGCTAATTGAGATTTGCTTGTGCCTTCATTTATTCCTAAAATTTTGGAAATTTCTTTGTGAGAATATCCTTCAATAACATGCATATTAAATATCATTTTATACCCCGGAGATAATTCGTTTATCATTTTCATAATGTCTTTTTCAGCCATGTTATCCAAAACATTCCATTCTTTATCTTCAATCATTCTTTCCTGTGTTTCAGAAACACTTTGTAAATGAACTTTCTTTCTAAAATGCTCAATAGAAGTATTTACAAATATTCTTCTTATCCATCCTTCAAAAGAGCCATCGCCGCGAAATTTGTTTAAGTTTTTAAATATTTTAATAAATCCCTCCTGCAAAAGATCCCTGGCATCTTCCTGGTCTCCTGAATATCTTAGACAAACAGCATACATTTTAGGGGAAAACCTATGATAAAGCAGCTCCTGCATACTACGGTCTCCATTTATACATCCTGCTATTAAGTCGGATTCAGATAATATATGGTTGCTTGGCAGGCTCAATTTTTTAGTAATATTTTTTTCATAATTTATCAGTTTCCTTTTAAAAATACAACCAATTTATCCATTGCTTTTTTACGATGACTGAATTTATTTTTCTCTTCCATATCCATTTCAGCAAAAGTTTTATCGGATCCAGACGGTACAAATAGAGGATCATAACCAAATCCGCCATCCCCTTTTGTATATGCAAGAATAGTGCCTTTACAAACTCCCTCAAATCTATATTCCTTTCCCTGCAGAATTAAAGATAGAACAGCCCGAAATTGCGCAGTACGATTTTCAACCCTCTTCATTTTTAAAAGTAATTTTTCAATATTCTTTTTAAAAGAATTTTCTTCGCCTGCATAGCGTGCACTTTTTACTCCAGGCTCCCCGTTTAGTGCTTCTACTTCCAGGCCTGTATCTTCACTAAAACAATCCATACCTGTAAGATTATAGATAACGATTGATTTTTCTGCAGCATTTTCTTCAAGTGTAGCATAAGGTTCAGGTATTTCAATATTAATACCTGCTTCTTTTAAACTAATAATTTCAAATGGAATATTCGGTATTGATCGTATCTCATCAATTTTATGTTGATTATTGGTAGCGAAGATTAATTTACTCATTTATAAAGAAAAAATTTGTTGAAGAGATGCCCACAGTTTTCGTTTTAAATCTTTATTATTTTCCAATTCATCTAAAGAAGGTGCAGATAAATAAACCGTTTTATTAAATGTTTGACTTTGAAATGCCGGGATAATAAAGGGCAATTGAATCATATCAGAAGTTATCCCGAACATTACAATAATTTTTGTGGCAAAGGTTTCTGTTATTTTTTTATAAGATGTTAATGAATATTTATTAAGATTAATTAAACAGATATCTTCCATTGATAGTTTGCAGGCATTTAAAATGCCTCCTAAAAAAGTAAATTGCTCATTGTTTAAAAAAGGATCTTCAGTATTATTAATGAGTAATAATATTCCCCTTTTATTGCCTCCGAAAAAATTTATTTCGTTTGAATTGCCGTTGTTCTTAACCTCAACCGAAGAGTTTATATCTACTAAATGTTTTTGGAACAAATCTTGGATTACGAATTCCGGCAGTTGAATATTATCTAAACTCATAAAAATATCTGGCTTTATTTTTTTTCGTTTCTTTGTTACAAATTTAGTTATATGATTGCAGTCGCTGATTTTAATATTACCAAAGTTGAGCAGAGTAAACTAAACGAAATGAGTTTAGAGAATATTCCTTTCGGCAAATATTTTACTGATCACATGCTTGAGGTGGATTACGAAGATGGTGAATGGAAAACTGTAGAAATAAAACCTTACCAACCATTACTTCTATCCCCATCCCTGGCAGCCCTACATTATGGGCAGGCAATTTTTGAAGGGATAAAGGCGTATAAAAATAAAAACGGTGAGGCTTATATTTTTCGTCCGTTTGATAATTTTAAACGTTTTAATATATCAGCCGAAAGAATGGCTATGCCCCACATACCAGAAGAA
The DNA here is from genome assembly GCA_030946075.1 of Bacteroidota bacterium. Classification (GTDB taxonomy): domain Bacteria; phylum Bacteroidota; class Bacteroidia; order Chitinophagales; family Chitinophagaceae; genus Ginsengibacter. The sequence goes on from JALYYX010000376.1 coordinate 11,856, forward strand.
ATCTTTATGGAAGGTATGAGACAATTAATTGAACTGGATAAAAACTGGATCCCCCAGAAGGAAGATCATTCCTTATACATTCGGCCCTTCATGTTTAGCAGCGATGAATTGATAGGAGTTAGGCCAAGCGACAAATTTAAATTCGTAATAATTCTAAGCCCTACAGGCCCGTACTACAGTGCACCAATGAGAATTTATGTTGAAGAAAAATATGTGCGTGCAGTACCGGGGGGAGTTGGTTATGCAAAAGCTGCCGGTAATTATGGAGGTGCAATGTATGCTACCGCTGAGGCTAAAAAGAAAGGATATGATCAGGTTTTATGGATGGATGCTTATGAGCATAAATATGTGCAGGAATGTGGAACAATGAATGTATTTTTTATTATTGGTAATACCGCAATAACACCTGATTTAGGGGCAGGAACAATTTTGGCAGGCGTAACAAGAGATAGTACTATGGTGCTTTTAAAGGAAATGGGATTTCATGTAGAAGAGAGGCCCATAAGCATAAATGATATTGTTGATGCGTATAAAGCCGGGCTATTGTATGAAGTATTTGGAACAGGTACCGCAGCTACCATATCTATGATAAAAGAACTGTGTTATAAAGATTTAGTAATGAAATTTGATACAGACCAATGGCAAACTGCACCCGAAATTAAAAGACGAATGACAGCCATTCGGGAAGGCAGAGTAGCGGATAAATATGATTGGATGTACAAAGTTTAATCAAATTAATAATCTCTCTTTTAGTTTTTTCTTTTAATTAATTCTCTTACCTTTGCCGTCCAAAAAATTACGGTTAAAGAATGCCTACAATACAGCAATTAGTTAGAAAAGGTAGAGAGATTATTAAAGCAAAAAGTAAGTCAAGGGCATTGGATAGTTGTCCGCAGCGGCGTGGAGTATGTACCAGGGTATATACAACAACACCAAAAAAACCTAACTCTGCATTGCGTAAAGTGGCAAAGGTTCGTTTAACCAATAAGATAGAAGTTATTGCATACATTCCAGGTGAAGGACATAATCTTCAGGAGCACTCAATTGTTTTAATTCGTGGCGGAAGGGTAAAAGATTTGCCGGGTGTTCGTTACCATATCGTTCGTGGAAGCCTTGATACAGCAGGCGTTAAAGACCGCAAAAAAAGCCGTTCTAAATACGGAACAAAAAGAGAAAAAACTAAAAAGTAAATAAAGTATAAAGAGTAAATAAGGGTAACATTAAACCTTAAACCTCTTAAACGTTTTAAACAATTTAAGAATGCGTAAAGCACAAGCCAAAAAACTTCCGTTAGCACCTGACCCAAAGTTTAATGATAAGCTGGTAACAAGGTTTGTAAATAACTTAATGTGGGAAGGTAAAAAAAGCGGGGCCTTTAATATTTTTTATGATGCTTTGGAGAGAGTAAATAAAATGACTAGCGAAGATGGTTATGAAACATGGAAAAGAGCATTAGCTAATGTCACCCCATCTGTTGAAGTTAAGAGCCGCCGAATCGGTGGTGCCACATTTCAAATACCGGCTGAAGTTCGTGCAGATAGAAAAACTTCTTTAGCAATAAAATGGCTTATCCGTTACAGCCGCGACAGGAATGGAAGAAGTATGTCAGAAAAATTAGCTAACGAAATTGTGGCAGCAAGCAAAGGTGAAGGTGCAGCCTTTAAAAAGAAAGAAGATACTCATCGTATGGCAGATGCTAACAAAGCGTTTGCGCATTTCAGAATTTAATAATCCACATAAGAACTAAATGCTTTAATCCTTTCTTACAGAAGGGATTTTTTTATTGTGAAACTGCTGTTATATCAAAACTTCTCCGGCTGTTATGGAAATTTTTTCACTTATTATTTGTAGCTTTGCGCCTCTAATTTATCAATCCAATAGTAAGTAATTATCAATAATAAATAATCAAACAATGGGCGACTTAAGGTATCAAAGAAATTTTGGAATTGCTGCTCACATTGATGCAGGCAAAACAACAACAACAGAGCGTATTTTATATTATACAGGTGTTAACCATAAAATTGGAGAAGTACACGATGGGGCCGCCACCATGGATTGGATGGCACAGGAGCAGGAAAGAGGTATTACCATTACTTCAGCAGCTACCACATGCTTTTGGAATTTTCCAACTATACAGGGGGCAAAAACTCCGGATACAAAACAATATAAATTCAACATTATTGATACTCCGGGTCACGTGGATTTTACGGTAGAGGTGGAGCGCTCTCTTCGTGTATTGGATGGATTGCTTGCATTATTTGATGCAGTGAGTGGTGTTGAGCCCCAGAGTGAAACCGTTTGGCGCCAGGCAAATAAATATAAAGTTCCCCGTATTGGTTTTGTAAATAAAATGGACCGTGCAGGTGCGGATTTTTTAAATGTTGTTAAGCAAATAAAAGAGATGCTTGGCGCAAAAGCAGTTCCGCTGCAATTACCAATTGGGTCTGAAGATAATTTTAAAGGTGTGGTTGATTTAATTACTTTGAAAGGAATTGTTTGGGAAGATGCTACCCAGGGTATGACATATAAAGAAGTTCCTATCCCCGAGGACATGGTAGAAGATGTAAATGAATGGAGGCAACATCTTATTGAAGCTGTGGCTGATTATGATCATGCTTTATTGGAAAAATTCTTTGATAATCCTGATACTATTTCAGAAGATGAAATTCATGAAGCTTTAAGAAAAGCAACAATTGATATTTCAATTATTCCTATGATGTGCGGTTCAGCTTTTAAAAATAAAGGTGTACAAACTGCCTTGGATGCGATTATAAGATATTTACCCGGTCCTTTGGATATAGAAGCTGTTGTAGGAACTAATCCTGATAGTGGTGAAGAATTATTACGTCATGCCGATCCTAAAGAACCATTCAGTGCCCTTGCATTTAAAATCATGACAGATCCATTTGTAGGTCGTCTTGCATTCTTCCGTGCTTATTCTGGCAGACTGGATTCAGGAAGTTATGTACTGAACACACGTACAGGAAAGAAAGAAAGAATTTCAAGAATAATGCAGATGCATGCCAATAAACAAAATCCTGTAGATTTTATTGAGGCAGGTGATATTGGTGCAGCTGTTGGTTTTAAAGATATTAAAACGGGCGATACTTTATGTAATGAAGATGATCCAATTGTTCTGGAAGCTATGACATTTCCTGAACCCGTTATCTCTGTTGCGGTTGAGCCTAAAACCCAGGCTGACGTTGATAAAATGGGATTGGCAATTTCTAAATTAGTAGAAGAAGATCCCACATTAAGAGTAAAGACAGATGAAGAAACAGGCCAAACTATTTTAAGCGGAATGGGTGAGCTGCATCTTGAAATTATTGTTGACAGGATGAAGCGTGAGTTTAAAGTTGAGATAAACCAGGGTGCACCACAGGTTGCATATAAAGAAGCATTTCAAAATACAATTGAGCATAGAGAAGTATTAAAAAAGCAAACCGGTGGTCGTGGTAAATTTGCTGATATTGTTTTTGAAATAGGGCCTGCTGATCCTGAATTTTTAAAAGAAGCAAAAGGAAATTTTCAATTTGTAAACGGTTTGTTTGGCGGATCAATACCTAAAGAATTTGTTCCTGCTATCCAGAAAGGTTTTGAAACAGCAATGACAACAGGAGTTTTGGCAAGCTACCCGATGGAAAGCATGAAAGTTAGAGTATTTGATGGTTCATTTCATCAGGTTGACTCTGATGCAATGAGCTTTGAACTCTGCGCCAAGCAAGGCTATCGTGAGGCAGGAAGAAAAGCTAAACCTGTTTTATTGGAACCAATAATGAAAGTAGAAGTTTTAACTCCTGACCAATACATGGGTGATGTAACAGGCGATCTTAACCGTCGTCGTGGTATGCTGGAAGGTATGGACAGTAAGCATGGTGTTCAGGTAATAAAAGCAAAAGTTCCGTTGAGTGAAATGTTTGGTTATGTAACGCAATTGCGTTCACTATCCAGCGGACGTGCAACATCAACCATGGAATTCAGCCATTATTCCCCTGCACCAAATAATATAGCTGAAGAAGTAATAGCGAAGCAGAAAGGAAAAGTAAAAGTTGAAGATTAATCTATAATCAAATTCTAAATAATAAAACCCCGTTCATTAGAGTGGGGTTTTATTTATA
>JALYYX010000414.1 GCA_030946075.1 Bacteroidota bacterium
TGCCTTTAAAGATTTAAATGCAAGAGCAGGCGACAAATAAGAAGCTACTAATTTTACAGCATGGCAGATGTACACAGCAAAGCAACGAGAAGTTACAACATGAGCCGTATCCGCTCAATGAATACAAAGCCTGAAATGCTGGTGAGAAAATTTTTGCATGCAAATGGTTTTCGTTATAAGCTGCATGATAAAAAGTTGCCCGGCAAACCGGATATTGTTTTACCAAAATACAAAACTGTAATTTTTGTGCATGGATGTTTTTGGCATGGACATGCAGGCTGCAAATATTTTGTTGTACCTAAAACAAGAACTGATTGGTGGCTGAATAAAATAAAGGGCAACATTGCAAATGATACCAAAGCCATTAGAGCATTAAAGAAAGAAGGCTGGAAAATCATAAATCTTTGGGAATGTGACTTAAAATCACATTCTGTGAATAAAACATTTGCTAAATTGCCTGGCAGGATTATAACTTGTAAACCCAAATGAATTATATAGATCTCTTTGCCGGCACATCCGCTTTATCTGAAGGATTTATCCGTAATGGAATGAATCCGGTTGCTCATATTGAAATGGATATTGAGGCATGTTTGACAATTAAAACAAGAGTAGCCTATCATCATTTGAAAAGCGAAAACAAACTCCCGGTTTATTACGACTATATCAGTGGAAAAATTTCCAGAGAAGAATTATACAGCCATTTACCGAAAGACAAATCTGATTCTATAATCCATACAGAAATTTCAGACGACACTCTGCAAAATATTTTTGGTGTTATTCGTTCAAATCTCAAAAATCAGAAGAACAAAAAAATTGATTTGATAATCGGTGGACCGCCTTGTCAGGCGTATTCACTAATCGGCAGACACGCTATTGACTGGGAGAAAGACAATCGTGTGAGTTTGTATAAGCAGTATGGAAAATTTTTGAAAGAGTTCCAACCAAAAGTTTTTGTTTTTGAAAATGTTCCCGGTTTGACAAGTGCAAACGGTGGGCATTATTTTCAGGATTTGAAAAAATATTTTGCGCAACTTGGTTACATCACAGAGGACAAAACTTTGAACGCAAAAGATTATGGAGTTCTTCAACACAGAAAAAGAGTAATCATAATAGGGTGGAAAAAGAATCTGAAATTTTCTTACCCGAAAGTTGAACCAATCATTCACAACTTCACAACGAAAAATATTTTCTCAGACCTTGCTCCACTCACACCCGGTAAAGCAATGCAGATAGGGAAATACAAGAAAGAGAAGAACGAATATCTTGACAGATTTGATTTACGCAACGGAGTTGATTTTTATACACAGCATATTTGCCGCCCACACAACGAAAACGATTTGAAGATTTACAAACTTGCAATTGAAAATTTTGAGAAGAAGAAACGTATCAAATACACTGATATTCCAAAAGAACTGCAGACACAAAAAAACACAGGTTCTTTTCTTGACCGCTTTAAAGTTGTTGACGGCAAAGGAATCTCACACACAGTTGTTGCACACATTGCGAAAGACGGACACTACTACATACACCCAGGCAAGAAACAGTGCCGTTCAATTTCTGTAAGGGAAGCGGCAAGACTACAGTCTTTTCCTGATGATTTTTATTTTGAAGGTTCACGGACAGCAGCGTTCCGGCAAATAGGGAATGCAGTTCCACCATTAATGGCAAATGCGATTGCTAAAGCAATTAAGAAAAACTTCTTTTATTCAACATAAATTTTTTTAATATTGTTTCAATGAATACATCTTCTTTAATTTCCCCCATTGTGAGAAGTATGAATTCTTTTTTATGATTCTTTAAAAAAAGTCTTAGTTTGTCCCTAGTTTCGGTTTCACTAATATCGATTCCAGACTCTTTCATTCTCTGAACAATTTCCAGGGTGCATCTTATAGGTTTTAAAAATTCTTCATCACCCCAATTGCGTAAGTCAATATCTTTAAATAACGTTGTAAACGATTGAGCCCAAATTCGGGAGAAAGCCTGATCAAATTCATAATTATTTGTTGCAAGTATATTCTGAAACCATTCGTCAAATTTTTTATTGTTAATAATAATTGGAGAATCAAATAAATAACTCCATGCTGTCCAGTTTACTTTTACTGCAAGATCTTCTCTATACCCTGACAGTTTATAAAAATGCTCAGGAATATTTCTGCGCTTTGAAAGATCACTTTCAGGAAATATCTTAGTATCTAAATGCAGTCTTGCATTGCTGAAAAAAAGACTTTTATCTCTCTGGTCTACCAAACCCGAATTATCAAGTATGTTTCTCAAAATATTTCCCACGGTCCAATATAACCTAACTCGATTTTTCTTTTCATGAACAATATTTGATATTGAGATAAATCTCTTAATTTCTTTTTTCAACAGTTCATTCAAGTCATTATCCCGCTTCTTAGCTTCTGATGGTATATGCCCGAATGAATAAACATTCGATTCATATCTAACTTGTCCATCTTTGATTTCTGTTATTGGAGGCATTTTTCTAATTAATATTTTGTAAAGCCTTCCCCATTAATTCATTAAACAATTTCACTGTTTCATGCTTGGGACTTTCATTCAAAAATCCTTCAGAATAACTTTGATTTCCCTGAGATGCTTTACTCCCTTCTTCAAATATTCCTAAATAAACATCTTCTAAAAGACAAATATTGTACGCTGCTTTTAACATCTCTTCTTTTATGTATAAATTAATAAACTCTATTGGGCAACCTGATTCTTTTATTTTTTTGTAATAGGCATGTCCAGAGTTAAAAATAAATTTGTATGATCCAGATTCCATTTCTTCAAAAAAAGATTTTCGGGGATCGGATTCGTCATCAAGTTCTTTAACCTCTTTAAAAATAGAAGTTCCAGGATCATCCAAACCAATAAAAAAATCTACTTTTTTTGAACGCATCATTTTTTGCCCTTTAGCAATATCCTGCTCAGGATAGGCTTCTGCGGAAATTACATCAAGTTCAATACGACAAGTTCTGAATTCATATTTAGGTTGAGCGTTTTCAATATAACCGAATATTTTTGCTGCTATTGTTATTTCTGAAAATAAGTAATCTTTTTCCGAACCTGCATTAATAATCTCGGTAACATCAAGAATTCTTAACAACTCTTTTTGCTCGTATTTTATTCGACTTATTGACAAAAGAACATTGATTTTATATCTACTTGCCCAACTGTTAATTAAATTAATTCTTAGGTCTTTAATTGATTCGTCAATTTCCACTCGTCTCGAATCCTCTCGGGGAAATGAAAGAGAAAATGATTTTAATTTAAGAGGAAAATTATCGGGAGGCTCAGGGGGATCTATACCCAACCAAAACAATCTACTGTTTTGTGAATTTGTATTTTGAATTTCGACTTTAAAAAATACACCTTTCCCATAATAGAAAGTTTTATCGATTGAGAATTTAGGGATTGTGATTTCAATATCTTCATTTGACAGAATCTCGATGTCCTTTTCAAATACGATTTTTTTAAATAAATTATCATCCTGATGTTGTTCTAAAGATGCAATAAACTTTCCTGAGAATTTTTTCTTCGTTAAGTTTGTAGTTTTACATTTAACTGGACCAATATTATCTTCGTATTCTACCCTGAAAGATCCATCATGCGGAAGATTAAGTTGTATAAATTTAATTTCGAAATTTTTCTTCTTCTTTCCTAATCCCATGGAAGTCAATAATCCAAGCTCTTTTGCCTGCTGATTTATTTCTTTTAGTGTATCATTTAAAGTTTTTGATAAAGCCCCATCATCGCCTGCGCTGCCAAGACCCAAATCCGTGTGGAATTTATTTAAGTGTGTGCTGACTTCGGAACGTATCTTCTTTAAAACGGAAGGATGCATATTTACATATCCATAGTGAGTTAAATTCTCCGGCTCAAGAACGATATTATCAAGTTCGCTATCAAAAATTAAAAATCCACAAAAGTTTTTTGCAATTTGGCTATTGGGCCAAATTCCTTTATTTATTCCCCCGATTTTCATTTTTTTTCTTTGAGTGAAAATTGTTTGAAAATTCATTGGTAGGCTTTCACCCTTAGGAGAAACAACAAATCTTAAATGTTTAATAAAATATTTTATTCCATCAACTTCAATTGGAATATTATATTTTTCATGGACCCTCCATCCATTTTCTTTATCGCTTTTATTTATAATACTATTCAAAGGGTCACAGATTTCAACAAGTTTTTGTTTTTGCTTATGCTTTAAGAAAATTTTTGCTTCATACTTTAATATGATTTCCCACCATGTTTCCTGAATCATTTTATCAAATGAGAGTTCACATTCATTGTCTGGTGCATCTTCGAATGATCTTAAAAACGAATCTTTAATTGAAAGTCCATGTAGTTGATGATTAGGATCAAGATCCAATATTATTATTCTTGTCCCGAAGCTTTCCAGTCTCTTCAGAACACCTTTTGTTTCCTTCTTAATAAAATTATCGGCTTCATCATCAATAAACATTTGAGATTCCTGTAGTTGAAGATTGTTTATGGTTCTTTTAAAGGCAATATACTTTCCATCTGATTTCCTAAGAGTGTCACATAAAATTGTATATGATTTTGAACATGCCTGAAAAACTAATTTACCTCTGCCGTAACTTCCTGGCCCAACATTATCTCCTGACACAAATACTGTTCTAAATCTTGAAATATGTTCTTCAGAGCCTAAGTCGCCTTCATTTTTCCTTTTCATAATTTCCGACTGGGACAGTATCTCTCCAATTAACCCCACAGTCCCTTCGTCAGTAAAACTCAATGCATCTTTACCATCAATGATGTGAAGTTCAAAAGTAACTTTCCAGTTTTTGAGTTTTTTTGAAGTTGAAGCACCCACAGAATTTTGAATTGCATCTTTTTGAAGACCATGAATTAAGCCCTTAGCAGGTTCAGAATCATAATCTTTCTTAACATAATTTATACCTTGAACATCGTCCTGAGACAAGTTAGTATATTCTAGTTCCATGCCTTTTAAAATTTAAATTTATTTTTTTCCTGTTTACTTATTGAATTACCGAATATTGCTTCAATGCTTTTTGTTTTGTCTTTTATTGCTGAAAACATTTTGCGAACATCTTCATCAGTGTATTCGTAGTTGCTTCGGTTGGAACAATTACCAAGTATATCCAGTAAATCTAAAATTTTTTGTGTTCGTTTTGCAGCAACTTTTTCAAACCTTTCTCTTCTTATTGGTTTCTTACCCATTTTACAAAAATAAATATTAAATTATAAATGCACAAATATTTAAAATTATAATTTAAAATAAAACATACATTTTTACAAATGTAATAGATTAATTCTTTATTTTTATGAAAATTATTTTTATGCTCACACTAAACTACATTACCGGCAAAGAGGCAGTTAAAGTTTTGGATAATGATTCCTTTGACGAATTCCTTAGATATGTATCAGATGAAAATCCTGATTGCCTTCATGAAAAGAATTTTGATAACGAAAAAGAAATGCAACAATTTGTTGCAGGACTTGAAGCCGGAGGCTATGACAACTATTATATCATTGATGCGAATGAAACAAAAGAAATAATGGCAGCGATAGGGTGACCTCCTCGCTTAATAGAATTCCTCCTATACAATAGTGCCCTTCGATAAACTCAGGATAACTTGCCAATGAAGCTTAACCTGCCTGCCGGCAGGCAGGTAGCAGCATCCCGATAGCTATCGGGACTTAGTATAAAAAATCTTTTCTTGCTTTTGCTAAAACTTTTTCTACATTGTTATCCAATGTAATTAATAATGTCAATAACCAATAATGTTTATGTTGCTGCTATTTTATTGCTGCTGATAGTTTTTGCTGAATGGCTGGCACCAAAAAAACATTTCAAATACCTCGGCTCGGCGCTTATTATAATATTGGCTGCTGCTGTGCTTGCTAACCTGCACGTGATACCATCTTCGTACAATGCGCCGCCGCTGTACGACGGCATTTTTACTTATGTGGCGCCGCTGGCAATTTTCTTTTTACTGCTTACTGTTAAACTTAAAGATCTTCGCAAAGCCGGTCTGCCAATGCTTTCTATGTTTTTATTGGGCGCAGCATGTTCCGTTGCAGGTGTTGTGATTGGCTATTACATTATTGCTCCGCAGCATCATGGTGTGGAGAGTGCGTTTGCGGTGGCGGGTATGTTTACGGGCACATACACAGGTGGCAGCGCAAATCTTAATGCAGTGGCATTGCAGTATGGTGTTATAAAAAACGGGACGTTGTTTGCCGCCATTAATGCGGCTGATAATATTATTACTACCACGTGGATAATTATTACTTTGGTACTGCCTGTTGTTTTGCAGCGATGGTTTCCGCGTAAAATAAAAACATCTGCAGCCGGCAGCAAAGAAGAAAATATGTTGCAGCCGCTTGACACAAAAGAAGCGGTAAGTGTAATGGGCATTTCTCTGTTGCTGGCGATGGGTACAGCAAGTCTTTTTATTTCGCAGTTGATAAGCACATACATTCCTGCAGTGCCTTCTATACTCATTCTTACAACATTTGCTTTAGGGTTGGCGCAGGTTCCTGCTGTTCATAAAATAAAGGGAACAAATATTCTTGGGTACTTTATGGTGTTGCTTTTTCTTGCAGTAGTTGGCGCTTATTGCGATGTGGCTGCCTTGATAAAAAACGGAGAGGTGGCGATGATTTTATTGGCGTGGGTAACTGCCATTGTTTTTATTCATGGCATTTTATTATTTGTTATCGGCGGATTG
>JALYYX010000420.1 GCA_030946075.1 Bacteroidota bacterium
GGTAACGCTAAAACAAATAGCCTGCGTATGATGCGCAGGCCTGTTCGTTTTCAACATCTAATTTTTTAATTCATCAATGCTGCCACCGATTGAAAAAGCTGGTCCCGGGTGAATGGCTTTTCTAAAAACGTATCAGCCCCGTTTTCCAACGCTACATCTTTAGCAGAACCATCATATCCTGAGATCATGATAATCTTAATTGTGGGGTAATTCTTTTTTATAAAAGAGATAAAATCAATGCCGAATCCGTCAGGAAGCTTATTATCAAGGATAACAACTGAAGGTTGTTCTTTTTTTAGATATTCTTCGGCAGATAAAAGGTCTTTTACATGATCAAGTTCCATGTCTTTTCCGGTTAGCAAAATGTTCAGCAATAAACACATGTCGCCTTCGTCTTCAATAATAAGTATTTTTTTGGCTTTGGCAGGTTGCAGAGTAGTTTTTGTCATATTGTACCTTTTTATGTTGCTAAGTTTTTATATAGCTATTAAATTCAGTCAGCCGATTTTGCCGGATATTCTGTTTTAGAAAAACAGCTCAATAGTAAATCTATTTTTTTGCGGAAATTTATATGTGAAAATATGATATGCCGTTTTATTCAAATCATTTCTTCAGTTTATTTTTAAAAACCTGAAAAAAAAAGTTTACCGGGGGTTACGAAACCACGACGTTTACACTGATACTTCAAAACCTTCGTGGGTTAATTCCAGGGTTTCCATCAAAACCTCATTGCTGGTTGCTTGAAGATCTGCTACGGTGTATTTACAAGGCCAGGCATTTAAAACTTTCCATGAAATCACTGGCTCATGGGCTTCATTTAATAAGGAGATGACGATATTTCTCCGGGGCACCGTATTTAAATGCACACTGTTGATCCACTTAAAAAATTCCTGGTCTGCTTTTCGGACGGCTCTTTTTAAAATAATGTTGCTGTACTTTTTAAGACCCGGCATTTTTATCGCATGTTGATCGGGAGACGATCCATCGCGGTGTTCAACAACGGCAAATTCCATAGATAGTCCGGATACTTCAGAAAAGCTGAGTTGTGTTCCTCCCCAGTCAACCCTGAAATGATACTTAGGTAAAGGATGGCTTCCCATAAACCGATTTTTTAGATTTCTAAACCAGTGAATAATTTTGTGTAGCAGTCCCAATGCATCTAAACTAAATAATGATTGATAAGAATGCAAATAGAATTTCAATCTTTATTTTCTCCCATTATCCTTACCTGCTAATCAGTAACTTTAAAACACTTTTAGCCATCAATCACTTCTAAAATTTACGATCATGCCTACCGATATTACTACCGAAAAATCAACAGCCGCAGCCATGGTAAATCCTTCTAAAATTATGCAAATTGGGATGGGGTTTTGGGCGTCTAAAGTGTTGCTCACGGCTGTAAAGTTTGAACTTTTTACACTACTTGCCACCGGCGTTTCAAAAGGTAAAGATATAAAAGGCAAATTGGGTTTGCGGTGTACTGACAGGCATGTGTTTGATTGGCTGGACACAATGGTATCGCTCGGGTTTTTAGAAAGAAAAGGTCTTTTAGAAGAGTCGCTTTACTCAAATGCAGAAGACGTTAATTTCTTTTTAGACAAAGCCAAACCAAGTTATATGGGAGGTATTCTGGAAATGGCAAACAACCGGCTGTATAAACATTGGAATAACCTTGAAGACGGCTTAATGACAGGGAAGCAGCAAAATGAAACTAAAGACAGTAGCCATGGTAACATGGATTTCTTTACGGAACTCTATAAAGACCCGGCGAAACTCCAGGAATTTATGAATGCCATGAGCGGAATTCAAACCGGCAATTTTATAACGCTTGCTAACAAGTTCGACTTTAGTAAATATAAAAGCTTGTTGGATATAGGCGGCGCCGACGGATGGCTTTGTGTGCAAATAGCTATGAGACATCCCAACATACAATGCACAACAATTGACTTGGCGGCAGTAGAACCTTTAGCGAAAAATAAAATTGCAACTTTCGGATTAGCTAATCGCATTAAAACCGCAAGCGGTGATTTTTTAAAAGATGAATTTCCAAC
>JALYYX010000063.1 GCA_030946075.1 Bacteroidota bacterium
ACTTTTGTATCTCCGGTAACTACTTTTACATTCGCTTCTTCGCATGCAAATTTTATCGATACCAGGATATCCCAAAATTCTTTCATGGTTAAACCTTCTTCAATAATAAAACTTAAAGAAAGATAACGGGGAACAGCACCGCACATCGCAAGGTCATTAATAGTTCCATTCACAGCCAGTTCGCCAATATTTCCACCAGGAAAAAATACCGGTGTAATTACAAAACTATCTGTTGAAAATGCTACCGGGTTTTTTAATTGCAGAAAGGCACCATCATGGTGCTCATCCAGGTAATCATTTTTTAAAATATCAAACACGCCGGAATTAAGCAGGTCGTGCGTAAGTGTTCCCCCACTGCCATGCCCTAAGGTAATGATGTCAAAATCTAAAGTTGGCATCGGGCATTGAAGCTGCATTTTTATTTTTCTATCTGTTTGTATTTCCTCCATGGCGTTAATTCTAACCTTTTTTATTCGTTTCTTTATTTTGATTATTTGCAATATTAATAGCTAAGTGCAGTTTTTTTGCCAACAACTTTTTAGAAGGTAGTTGCGTAAAATATTCGGCTACTTTTATGTTGCCTTTGTTCAATTCAAGCAGTTCAATTTGTTCCTGTTGTTTTTCTGCACACAATATTAATCCAATCGGAGTTTCTTCGTCTTTCTTACGCTCATGTTTTTCCAGCCACTTTAAATAAAGTTCCATCTGTCCTTTATAGGCTGCTTTAAATTTACCCAGCTTTAAATCAATGGCAACTAACCTTCTTAATGTTCGATGATAAAATAGTAGATCAATTTTATGGTCTTCGTTGTCAATTATAATTCTTTTTTGACGGGCAATAAAAGCAAAATCGCTGCCTAATTCAATAATAAATAATTGTAATTCTCTTAATATAGCTGATTCAAAATCATACTCACTATAAGTATCTTTAAGTCCAAGGAAATCTAAAATATAAGGATCCCGAAATACAAGATCGGGAGAAGTTAATCCTTCAGACTTCAATCGTTGCAGTTCCGGCTTTATTAATTTTTTGGGCTTTTTTGAAAGTGCTGTACGCTCATAAAGCATGCTGTCAATTCTGTCTCTAAGTGTTCTTACACTCCAACGTTCTTTAATGGATAATTGCGTGTAAAACTCTCTTGGCAAGTCATTCTTAATTGCTATGAGTACTACAAAATGACTCCAGCTCAATTGTTGCGACACTGTCGCAACAATCTTATGGTCAGGAAATAATTTATAAAAATTCACCAGTCTGCTAAGCCCCGAAATAGTGTAACCTTTTCCAAATTCCTGCATCAATAGTTGCGACAGTGTCGCAATAATTTGCTGTCCGTAAGCCGCTTTTTCTTCTTCTAATACTTTAAGAAATATTAGTCGTCCTATATTCCAGTTTAGCAAGGTTAATTCTGTATTTACTGAAAGCGCAATCCTGGTTTTGCTTTGAATAAGTAGTTTAGCAACTGCTTTAAATAATTGATTGCTTACAACATTGATATTTTTTTTGGAAGTTTTTAAACTTTTCATTTTTAAAGAAAGGAAATTAAAAATCATTATACCATCTTCATTTTTTTATGGCAAATCGTGTAGTTTATCCTGAGTTTATCGAAGGGGCGCAATCCTTTCATCCGCCTACAATATCGTCACTTTAATAAAAGATTTTATGCTTCAGCCTTTTCAGCTTCATTTATTGCTGAATAAAAATGATAGTAGGTTGCGCATGATCCTTCCGATGAAACCATAGGAGCACCCAATGGGTGTGAAGGTTTGCACAGTGTTCCAAAGTTGACGCAGTCTAATGGTTTTTTCAATCCTTTCATAATGGCGCCGGCTATGCAGGTTTCATTTTCTTTTGTTTCTTTCAAAGGGACATTAAATTTTTTGGTCGCATCAAAAGCTGCATATTTTTCTTTTACTTCCAGTCCGCTTTGTGGTATTACATCCATTCCCCGCCACATACGATTACTTATTTCAAAAATTTCTGTGATGGCTTCCTGCGCCGGAAGGTTACCTCTTTCACGTACCACTCTTGCATATTGATTTTCCATTTTATATTCGCCTTTCTCTAACTGTCGGACCACCATTAATATTCCATGCAACAGATCAATTGGCTCAAAACCCGTTACCACAATCGGGACTTTGTATTTTTCAACAATAGGATAATATTCGCTGTTGCCCATGATAGTACATACATGCCCGGCTGCAAGAAAAGCCTGTACCACAGTTTCAGGATCACTTAATAAAGCTTCCATAGCAGGAGGTACGAGAACATGTGAGGCTATTATTGAATAATTTTTTAAACCCAATTGATGTGCCTGTATCACAGATAAAGCATTTGCAGGTGCAGTTGTTTCAAAACCAACGGCAAAAAAAATTACTTCTTTATCCGGATTTTCCTGCGCTAGTTTTACGGCTTCCAGGGGTGAATATAAAATGCGTACATCAGCGCCTTCTGCCTTTGCCTGTAACAAACTTTTTTCTGATCCGGGCACACGAAGCATATCGCCAAACGAACACATAATTACATTGGCTTCTTTAGCAAGATAAATGGCACGATCAATTAAATGGGTGGGTGTAACACAAACAGGGCAACCCGGCCCATGCACCATGGTAATTTCTTTAGGAAGCATTTGCAACAACCCATACTTTACTAAACTATGTGTTTGTCCACCGCATACTTCCATGATGGTCCATGGGCGGGTAACCGTTTTTTTTATTTCATCCAGATATTGTGCTGCCAGCACAGGATCCCTGTACTCAGTTAAGTATTTCATGATGTCATTTTTGAAATGATCGCATCTCCCTGTTTTACTCTTTCTTCTTTTGTAATTTCTTCCGGTGAGTTATATAATTCGTCCAGCTCATTCATTTGTTGTAAAAATTCAAGCGACCTTTTGGCTTCTTCTTCATCCACAATACTTATTGCTACGCCTACATGCACCAATACATAATCATTTTCTTTAGCATCAGGCACCAGTTGCAGATTGATCTCTTTTATAATTCCTCCCAATTCCACTTTGCCCATACTCATATAGCCTTCTTTAAAAGGTTCAATTGATTTTATTCTTCCGGGAATAGCTAAGCACATTGAATAAGTATGAATTATGAATTAATGTTAGAAAATAAATTTACAATTATTTTTTCAGAGCAGTTTTTTCATTTATTAAATACCATATTAACTGCCCAAAAGAAATATTCTCATCATTCGGTGATAGATCATTGTTGAAGTATAATTTATATTTTTCTCCCAATATTTTTATTGCCAGATCAACCAGTAAACCATTTTGAAAAACGCCACCACTGCAACATATTTTCTTACAATGGTTTCCATATGCTACGTTTTGAATTGCTAAAATAAGTTGCACATGAAACCATGCGGCTATTTCTGATCTGTCTTCTCCCTCATTTATCTTCTTTACGATCTTTCTCATTAAAGATTGAGTATTTAAAGGCTGTTTTATATCCTGGAGCCACCTATCAGGGATATGCAAATCATACTTAAAATAATTAAGCGCTGTTTCTTCCAGCAACAGGGCAGCTTCTCCTTCATAACTTGTTTTATCTGGCAATCCGAGTAATGAACCAACGGCATCAAAAATTCTTCCCACACTGGAAGTTTTTAAAGTGTTGTTTGCAATGATCTTTTTATAATTACTCCATTCAATTGTTGTAAATTTTGATTGAAGAATGGATGCTGCACCATCTATTTCATTACAAAGTGAAAAAGCGGAAAGTCTTGGTTCGATAGCCATCTTATCACCCAGGAACGATTCAAAATATTCAAAGTGATTTACCCGTGAAAAAGTATATTGATGATATGTAAAAAACTCACCACCCCAAATCTGCCCATCAATACCATACCCTGTACCATCCCACATTACTCCTAATATGGGTTCTATATCCTCTGCTAAATTATGTTCACCTAAAACCGAAGCAAAGTGCGCTTCATGGTGTTGCACTTTTCTTAATTCACAATTCCATTTTTTTGAAAGTTCTTCACCTGCCTGTGATGTATAATAACCGGGATGTTTATCTATAAGAATCACCTGCGGCTCTACATGAAAGAGGTCTAAAAATTGGCTGAGGATTTTATTGTAATTTTTTTGTGCATCATAATTATCGGTGTCACCCAAATATTGACTGGTATGTATGTTTTGCTGATGCAACAACGTGAAACTGCTTTTTAATAAAGCACCCATTGCCAGAATATTGGTTTGTGGCAGTAATAAGTTTTTATTGATGTACAAAGGAGCAAGACCTCTTGCACGTCTTAAAATTATTCGGTGTTGTAAATGTTTGCTGTAAGTAATTACACTGTCATCCTGCGGCGCAATAATTTCACGATCATTAACTAAAATATAATCAGCAATAGCATTCAGATCATTCAATGCTACTGCATCTGTAAATACTATAGGTGCATTGCTGATGTTGCCACTTGTAGCAACAATAGGTTTTGCAAATTGTTGCAGCAGCAATTGATACAATGGTGTATATGTAAACATTACACCAATCTTTAACAATCGTGGCGTAGTTTCACTTAGTGCCAAATTACTGTCTGCATTTTCTTTTAATGGCAAAAGAACAATTGGTGCAGCAACACTTTTTAGTTCATTGATGGCTGCATTGCTTATGTAAACTTCTTTTTCTAAAGAACTCATGTCCGGGAACATCAGTGCAAATGGTTTTGCGGGACGATGTTTCCTTAACCGTAGATCTTTAATTGCTTTCGTGTTAGCAGCATCACAGGTTAATAAATATCCGCCAATTCCTTTAATGGCTATAATTTTCCCCTCACTCCATAGGTCACAGATTTTCCCGATCATTTTTAACTGGTCTTCTTCAATGATATTTTGTTTGTTATCATACAATTTCATTACAATGGGGCAATCAGGGCAGGAGTTTGTTTGTGAAAAATGTCTGCGGTTCGTGGGATCGTTATATTCTTCATTGCATTTTTTACACATTGTAAAAACATCCATTGTTGTATTCTCACGATCGTAGGGTAGATGTTTAATTATTGAATATCTTGGACCGCATTGGGTGCAGGTAGTGAACGCATAATTATATCTTCGATTCCTTTTGGCAGTAATTTCTTTGCTGCATTGTTCGCAGATAACGAAATCAGGAGAAATCAGGAGAGCAGGATCACCTTCATTTGCGCTGGAAATAATTTTAAAATCTTCATAAGTAACAAAAGATTTTTCTGTTAGGCTGTGAGAAATAATATTTGATAGGGACGGAGCATTTAATAATAAATCTTTATAAAATATTTTTGACACATTTTCATCAGCAGTAAATTCAATATGCACACCGTCGGTTGTATTATTTACCCATCCTGTTAATTGGAATTTTTTTGCCAGATGATAAACAAATGGCCTGAAGCCCACACCCTGCACCTGCCCTTGAATATGTATATGCCAGGTACTTTTATTTTTCAAAACAATAAATGATTAATTAAACCGCAGGTTTGAATTGATGCTTAGCATTTTTAATTCTTCATGCGCCTCTTGCGTAAGGTAAGGCATCATCAACGACCACAGGTCGCCGATAAAGTCATCCTCATTTAAATGATCTAAACCTTTTATCTGCCGTGCATACATCCAGTTATCCATGGTCAACCAAAACAGGTAAGCCAGTTGATTATATTGTCCTTCTCTTATGGCTGGCTGAAAAGTATTCCTGTCAATATTATAATTGAACATCCATTCAATATGCTGTACCTGCCATACAATATGTTGTTGGTGTTTTTCTTTTATGGATGGATAGGCACGCAACACTTCAAGCGTATCCAGGTAAAAAAATAGGTAATGTTTCTGGCATTGAAATATGTGTATCAGCTGGCGGTTAATGTCTTCAAACAAATGCGCCATTCTAAATTCATACAATGATTTTTCCTGTGCTTCTTTCAATTCATCGTACAATGCTTCCACAATACAATCCTTATGTTTAAAATGATAAGCCAGGTGACCTACACTAATATCACCATAGTCTGCAATATGCTGCAGGCGTACGTTTACAAAGCCATTCTTATTAAAAAGCTTTAAAGCTCTGTCTAGTATATACGATTTTGTGTGATTCATTTTGCTTAATTTACTAAAGCTAAATAATTATTTTAAGTCTTGTAAGATTTAAAATAATATATCATCACTTAAAATATTTTTATAAAAGTTTGTAAAAGGTATCTTTATAAGCGAGGATATTATCATTTCAACTATAATAATATTTTATGTCAGCAAATAAAGAAAACATTGTAACACACTGGATGGCAAAGCACGGCATTGCTTTTTTACGCATCAGCATTGGCATAATATTTTTATGGTTCGGAGTTATAAAATATTTTCCCGGCTTAAGCCCAATAGAAGATCTGGCTTTGCGTACAACAAGGGTTCTCACTTTTAATTTATTTTCTGATGAAGCGATGGCAAAAGGACTTGCTACGCTGGAATGCCTTATCGGCATAGGTTTGATTATCGGTAAATTTTTAAGGGCAACATTGCTTTTACTTTTATTGCAATTGATAGGTGCTATATTACCGGTTTTTATTTTTACATCAGAAGTTTTTAAAATCATTCCCTTAGTCCCTACTCTTGCCGGTCAATACATAATAAAAGATATCATTATTATTAGTGCAGGAATTTTAATAGGCAGCACAGTACGTGGTGGGAAAATGATAGCTGACCCTGAAGTTGCACAAAAAGCAAAACATATGGAAGATAAAAAGTTAGATGATGAAAATAAATCCCACTGACTTAAAAATTAGAAAATGTTTTCTATAAATTAATCGATTCGTTTTAGATAATGGTTTTAATTTCATAAAAAGAAACAACCGATGGTAACATCACAACCTGCAATTGTACCTGATGCCTTAGATGAAATTCATGTTTTCTGGCTTGCAGGAATGAGTTGTGATGGTTGCTCCGTATCCACGGTTGGCGCCACTGCACCTTCTGCTGAATCCCTGATGACAGGTAATATGCCGGGTTTACCAAGAATAAATTTACACCACCCCGTTTTATCAGTTGAAGCCGGCGAGGAATTTATGGAGCCATTTCATTTGGCCAGAGAGGGAAAATTGGGGAAACAATTTGTTGTAGTATATGAAGGCTCCATTGCAGATGAAAGCATGAATGATGAGAATGGTGGTTACTGGGCAGGCTTAGGAACACGTATGGTTGATGGCGAACCACAACCATTTCCCACAGCGGATATGCTGAAGCTTATGTCGCCACATGCGGCTGCAATTATTGCTATTGGCACTTGCGCCACATGGGGTGGAATTCCTGCCGCTGCCGGAAATGTTACCGGCTCAATGGGTCTTATGGATTTTTTGGGTGAAAATTATCGCAGCACTTTTGGTTTGCCTGTTGTAAATATTCCGGGATGTGCACCTCAAGGTGATAATTTTACAGAAACAGTTGCAGCAGTTTTAATGTTTTTACAGGGCATTGGACCATTACCTGAATTTGATAGCCTTGGAAGACCTGCCTGGTTATTTACGGATACTGTACATACAACCTGTACCCGTGGCGGATTTTATGAAGAAGGCACCTTTGCAAAAAGACACGGCGATAAAGAATGTCTTGTTGAAATTGGTTGCTGGGGCCCGGTAGTTCAGTGCAATATTAATAAGCGTGGTGCAATCAATCACGTGGGAGGCTGTATGAATATTGGGGCGCCTTGTATCGGTTGTACTATGCCCGGTTTCCCTGATAATTTTTCGCCCTTTTATACAAAACCGCCGGGAACAATTGTTTCTTCCACCACATCAAAAACCACGGGCTTTTTTATTCGTAACTTAAGAAGGTTCTCCATGATGTATGCCAACCGTACGCCATTATGGAATAAGAACAATCATGTACCTTCTGGTTGGGGACATGTGGTAGAGGCAAGCACTTTACAAAAGGTATCTCACTATTTTTATAGAAAGATACAGTTTTACAACCATGTGCGTCCGGGCATGAAGTCAAAGCCTGGTCATGCCGCACAAAAAGCAACAGAAGAAGTAAAACAACAATAATATGAATGACGCAGAATATTATAATCACTTTTACATCGGGCTTGCAATTGTCGCTGCCATAGTTGTAATTGCTGCGGTGTTGCTGATACTTATTTTGGTGGCTGCAAAAAGAATTTTGAAACTGGCAAATGCGGCTTTAGGCATCGTGGTAAATATTAAACAAAATACAATGAGCATTTGGGAGTTGCAAAAAACAAATCATACGGCAGTGGATATATTAAATGAGGCGGATACTATATTATCTAATGCCGGTGCAGTAGCAACAGCATTACATGAAACTGAAAAATAATCATAATGGAAAACGTTAGCCAGGAAGCAATTACGCAGGTTTGGGTGATTTGTTTTGTATTGGGTTTGGTAGTAACCATTGTAGTTGCCATCCTTCTTATTCTTATCCGTAATACTGCACAAAAAATTTTAGGTGGGGTACAAAAAATATGGATTGAAGGAAAACTTGTTGCCAACAATACCATTCAAATACCTATTTATTTAACGGTGACAAACCAGGTGGTTTCTAAAATTTATGATACGGCGGTTAAAATTGTTGGTGGCGCTAAAGCAATTGAGCAGCACGCAAGTATTTGTCCGGGTTGTCCGGCTTGTGTTTTAACGCATAAAAAAGCTATATAAATGTCCTACACATTATTAATGATATTAACCGTTTTGCTTGTGTTATTGTTTGTTGGTGCACTCATATATTTTGTTGCTGCAATCTTTGGTTTGCTGGTAAATATTGGTGGTGATGGAAATAGTTTTTTAGCAAAACTAAGATTGGGATTACGTGCCATCGAAACAGAAACAGGACATCTTCCTGTACAGGTTACCAAACTAAATGAAACCCTGACTAACACTGGTGCCGGATTAAAAGTAGTTAATGGTCATTTGGAAGGAACGATACAAGCAGCACTAAAACAAAAAAACATTTAACCATGATGCCGGAAACTGTATATACTTTATGGATCATTGTTTTAGTGGTTGC